>JBBSOP010000196.1:0-8471 GCA_038259655.1 Chroococcales cyanobacterium | reverse complement strand
CTCCAGAAATTCAACACCAACTACAGTTAAACCAGTGAACAGTTAACAGTTAACAGTTATTAGTAACTAACCAAAACCTTGATTAATCTGCTTGAATAACTTCAAAACTTTGATTACATATATAGTGTTATGACTCAGGAAAAATCTTTAAATACAGTTCCTTTAAATACCTCAATGCAGAGACGATTATATTGGGTTGATTATGCCAAAGGTATCGGCATTTTTCTGGTTGTGGTTGGGCATATTCTTCGGGGACTAGTAAACAGTTCTATATTGCAACCAACTACATTGACAAATTTTGTTGATAGTTGGATTTATGCTTTTCACATGCCTCTGTTCTTTTTTATATCAGGTTTATTTGTACAGCGATCCCTAGCTAAACCTTTGAATAGTTTTATGCTAGATAAGGTGTATACAATTGCCTATCCTTATTTCGTCTGGTCTGTAATACAAGGTATATTTCAATCTGTAGGCTCACGTTATACCAATAATTCATCCTCGCTCGTCGATATTTTGAAGATTGGTTATGAGCCAATTCTGCAATTTTGGTTCCTATATACTTTATTTGCTATCTTCTTAGTCTATGGAATATTCAATAAGCTGAAACTTTCTCCAGTCTTATTCTTAGTTTTTTCTATTTTGATATATGGTTTGCATATCTTAGATGTCAGCTTCGGTCCTTGGGGCGTGTTGTATTTATTCCGTCGCCATGCAATTTACTTTGCTCTAGGGGCGGTTATAGGTAGCAGTGTCTTGACATCATTGATTGACCGAACCAAGCTTTATATCTTGCTCTTGATTAGCGTAGGGGGATATCTTCTAGTTGGTTTAGCAGTTCAACTACAACTTGCAGAAAATTTGATTGCAATTCCTCTGTTGGCAATCCTGGGAATTGGATCTTCAATCAGTTTGGCAGTTGTGCTGGAAAAGTTCAATCTTGTATCAGCTGTGAAAAACTGGGGAATATTTTCTCTAGAAATTTTTGTTGCTCATACTATTGCTGCATCTATTTTACGCATTGGGATTCAAAAAATATTTGGGATTACAGACCCAGTTATCCATTTTATTTTAGGAACGACGATTGGTATTTACGCCCCTATTGCTCTGATTATGATTTGCTCAAAACTAGAATTTCCATACATGTTTACACTCAAAAGATTGAAGAGAAAGAGCATTGCTACATAAAAAGTAGACTCTAATTAATGACATTATTAAGTGATTTGAATATCCTTGAATAGGTGCATTATTCCACCGATTTTAAAAGAATTATGACATCTTTGAAAAAACTGGCTATCCGTGGAGCAGTCTGGACAATAGCAGGTTATGGCAGTAGCCAAGTCCTGCGGTTTGGTAGCAACTTGATTCTAACTCGCCTATTAGTACCAGAATTTTTTGGTCTGATGGCTGTAGCCAATACCCTAAGAGTTGGTATCGAATTATTTTCAGATATTGGTATTGCTCAAAGTATTGTTAATAATAAACGTGGTGATGAGCAAGTTTTTTTAAATACGGCCTGGACATTAGCGGTACTTCGTGGTTTGGCACTTTGGATATTTTGCCTACTACTAGCTTGGCCAATGGCAAGGTTCTACAATGACGATCGCCTGCTGTGGTTAATTCCCATTGTGGGATTATCGTCAGTTTTTGACGGATTTAGTTCCACTAGTATACATACTCTGCATCGGCGGATAAATTTAGGTAAATATACTGTATTTGAACTCGTTGTACAAGTATTGACGCTGGCTACCTTATTAATTTTGGCTTACTTAAATCCCAGCATTATATCCCTAGCTATTGGAGTAGTAGCAGGAGCAGTATATAGAATGTTAGGTAGCTATTTGTTAATCCCCAAATATTCCAATCGCTTTGCTTGGGAAAAAGATGCACTTAAAGAAATCATATCCTTCGGTAAATGGATATTTCTAGCTACAGGATTGACATTTTTAAATGAGCAAGCCGATCGCTTAATTCTAGCGAAATTACTTTCATTTAAATTGTTGGGAGTTTATACAATAGCTTATACCCTCGCAGGTATACCCCGCGAAATTATTAAAACTGTTAGCCATAGAGTTATTTTTCCGGCAATTTCTAACCAAATTGACTTACCAAGATCAAGTTTACGAGCTAAGATTCTCCGCCAACGTCGGCTAATGTTAATTGGGTTTGCAATCTCATTAGCAGCTTTAGTAACTGTTGGCGATTTAGTCATAGGCGTACTCTATGACAACAGATATGCAGATGCGACTTGGATGATGCCAATTTTGTCCTGTGGGATCTGGTTTTCCGTGTTATTTTACACTATTAGTCCGGCTCTATTGGCGATTGGGAAACCCTTGTATACTGCCCAAAGCAATTTAGCTGGGTTTGTGGTTATTGGTTTGGGATTACCTCTAGTGTTTTTCCATTTTGGTACAGTCGGAGCAATTATCTTGATTGCAGTGAGTGATTTGCCTTTATATTTAGTTAACCTCTATGGGCTTTGGCGAGAAAAACTCTCTTGTGTAACTCAGGACATTCAGATAACTGCTTTTTTTATCGGCATTTTAACTGTATTTCTCACTATTAGAAATTACTTAGGGTTTGGGCTGCCAATTCGGGCGCTATTTTGACGTAAGTTCCCCTACCATAATGCCACGACCTGCTAAGGCTGTATAAATGAGATTTGGCGATCGCATATCACCTTCCATATAAGCCAGTCCTGGAAATTGCAATACATTAGGATTACTAATTGGCATCCAAGTTTTACCCATATCTTTAGATTTGTACATCGTGTCTTGAGTAGCACCATTAACACGACCGAATATGTAGATATACGGGTTAGTATTTGAGGAACCCTTACCGAAGGCAATCAACTCACAACTATCTACCGATGCAATGGTACTAAAAGTTTTGCCGCCATTAATAGAGCGATATAATTTATTGCCATTGACATCTTCAGGGTTGCGAGCGAAACTCATCCAGACATCACCCATTTTTGTGGGATTTGGGATAATCGCTGGGCGAATTAGCCATGCCGGAAAAGTTCCAGATGCCCCTTTTTGCCAATTTGCACCGCCATCTCTGCTGTAGTAAAACGTCCAACCGTCGTAATAGTAGAAAGTTTTTCCTTGTGGGTCTTGGCGATCTGCTGCCAATATATATGTATTCACCCACGGAGAAATGGTATTAGGCCAAGACTTGGGTAGGGCTGTGTAATGTGTATGGTCGTTGTTATGAGGATCGTAGGGACTCGGTTGAGGTGGATGATCTAGGTTGTTAGTTAACTTCCAAGTTTTACCACCATCAATGGTGTAGTGCGGCCAAGATCCCCAAGTAGGAGCCCAGACCATATTTTGCGGATTAGTAGGGGACATGGCTATCTGTCCGGCGATTGGCATAGCTTGTTCCTGTCCCGATTTGTCCGATTTCCAAAATGTCTCTGTGGGAATGCTATCGAAGGCTTGCCATGTTTGACCGTTATCTTTAGTCATACCATAGACTGGCCAGTAACCTTGCCATTGGTGGAAACCTACAAATGCAGCATAATCAGGTTTTTTATAGGAATAATCCATACCTGTCGCGCCAGCAACATGAGGAAATGGTGTAGGATAAACTTGCCAATCGGGGTTTGCCCATTTATAGGCAGGATTGATGGGAATGTTTGTAGGGTTAATTTTGGTGCATGGTATATGTTTGCGGTCTAGATAACGAAAGCCAATCATATCTTGGACAGCACTCAATAAATCGGCTCCTCCTTTTGCCTTCGGCTTGGGGGGAACCCGCACCATGTTTGCGTCAGTCTCTTCTAGATTTTTCATTAGCCATTTATAAGTTGGGGTAGCAGCTGTAATATCATCGGTGCGTGCTACGCCCCAGCCATTTGTCCACCAAACTTGTTTGGGGTTACTGGGATCAATGACAATTGCTGCTGCACCTGTGGCAGAGTAAGACTGATAATAAGGGGGTGCAGAGAAGTTTACATGATCTTCGGTATTGTTAGCATCATAAGCACCCATGTACATAGTCTGCTGATTCCAGGTTGTACCTCCATCGGTGGAACGATAGACGTTGCGATCGGAGATTGCCATGATTATATTCGGTTGGTCTGGTTGGACGGTGACTGCTGAATAGAATCTGTTAGTCCCATCAGGATTAATATCAGTCCATGCGCCGTTTTTGTATTTACGAACTGCACCAGATGTTTGCGTACCATCTCCAGCCCATGTGCCGAAACTAACATATAAAGTTCCATCAGAGGCGATCGCACTGCGTAACGGATCTATACCACCGACAATGTTTGTCCAAGATTTACCACCGTCAGTACTGCACCAAACCCCACTACCATGAACTCCCACATAGATTTTCTGGGTAGGATTATTAGGTTTACTGCTGTTTTTATCAAATGCAACAAAGGTAAAACCAGGTATATCGAGATTGTCAGAACCATCAGGCTTTTTATATTGTGGCAAGCTACTGGGATCAGGTAGATTATTAGAAACTTGAGTCCATGCTTGTTGATTATCTTTTTTCCAAAGGCCATTTCTGCGAGAGGCAAAATAAAGCAGGTCAGATTGATTGGGATCGACTGCTAATCTCTCGCCTGTATCAGAACGGTAAGCTTGGTTGGGGCCAACATAGACATTTTTTTCACCTAAATTTGTTGGTTGCCAACTAATTCCTTTATTCTCAGAAACCATCACCTCGCCAGCATACTTATATTTTTTCTTGCCATCAGTATCTTGAAAACTCGCGGTGTTGTGATTGACTACTACATAAACGCGTTGCGTTTTTTGAGGATCGATGGCGATGCTTTCTACCCCAATTCCTCCCCCAGAAAAGTTGGAATCAAACATATCCATCAGGGGAAGCCATTGCTGATCTTGGTTGTTGAACCGATATGCACCACCAACATCTGTGCGAACATAGACATCATAAGGCGATGATGGAGCGATCGCTAACCCTGTCACATAACCCATGCCTTGAGTGTTGACGCTCTGCCAATTAAACAACTGTCTTGATTGGTAAGGCATCACAGAAAGTATTCCTGTTACCGACAACAGAAATAAGAACAATACTGTGAATCCGAATAAAAGTGGCAATCGAAATCTTTTAATTGAATACGTTGGGCGTATTTGGTGATGAGAAATATTCATACTATGGCACTATGAAATTTATATTCCGCAGATTAATCAGTGATATACTTTAGAGATCTAAGTTGATGACTCAAATTAACTCTTCAAAATTGATCAGCAAACAGTTAGTGTCACGAAAATTTCACTATTTCAAGATGCATGAATAGCGATCGCTTCTTAGTTAGGTATTTGGAGATTTATTTATAACCCACGCTGCACAAATTGGCGACAATTTAGGATAAGTATTGTCAACCTTCTGACTGTCTTACTTCTTATGACTTTTGCGTAGCTGTACTACCCTGTGGGCATTTCATAATTTTACTAACTTGATTAAATCAAGATTTTATACATTTAGTCTTATTACCTGAGACACAAAAAATTGAGATTTTAATCTGTATTAGTGTAAATTTTTACATGTAGTGGCATTATCGGCTCAATCTCTAGAATGGTTCAGCAGACTGATCATTTCAACTCATTCCGTGCATTAGCACTGCAAGTTACATGTCATGCAGTGAATCAGGCAAGCGATCGCCAAGCAGCTCGTTTGTTGATGCTAAACTCTATCAATCGCTTAGAGCAGCAAATTGCTGCTAGTATTGCTTTCATTGGTTTGGATTGTCGTTTAATTGTCCTGCCTGAATATTTCCTCACAGGTTTCCCGATGGGAGATTCTTTGGCAGGTTGGGCAGAAAAAGCTTGTTTATCAATGAATGGGGCTGAGTATGAAGCACTTGCCAAAATTGCTCAAAAGCATCAGATCTTTTTGGCTGGTAACGCTTACGAACTTGATCCTAATTTCCCAGGTTTGTATTTTCAAACGAGCTTTGTAATTGACCCTTCCGGGTCAGTTGTCTTACGATATCGACGGTTAAATTCTTTATTTGCTCCCACACCCCATGATGTTTGGGATAAATATCTTGATTGCTATGGCTTAGAGGGAGTTTTCCCGGTGGCGAAGACAGCTATTGGTAATTTAGCAGCCTTGGCATCAGAAGAAATTTTGTATCCAGAAGTGGCGCGGTGTTTGGCAATGCGAGGAGCAGAAATTTTTCTCCACTCTACATCAGAGGTGTATGGCAATACATTAGCGCCTAAAGATGCAGCCAAAATTAGTCGTGCTGTAGAAAATATGGCTTACGTAGTTTCAGCTAATACCGCAGGCATCGCTAATATTCCTATCCCCATTGCTTCTGCTGATGGCGGCTCTAAAATTATTGATTATCGGGGAATCGTTTTAGCACAAACAGCTACAGGTGAGAGTATGGCAGCTTTTGCAGAAATTGATTTAGTAGCTTTACGCCGCGATCGCCGTCGTCCAGGGTTAAATAATTTACTTTCACGCCAACGGTTTGAACTATACGCTCAAAGCTATAGCCAATCACAATTTTACCCGGCAAACACTATGCTAGATCAAGAAGTAGATCGTAAACACTTCATCCAAACACAACAAATAACTATTGAACACTTAGCTAAACTAGGGATAATTTAAATTGGGGAATAGGGACAATTGACTAATGAATAAACCAATGGAAGTCCGCAATCCCCGGACTGGAAAATTTGACTATGTAATTATCCCACCGCCCCCGAAACTACTGGCACAGCAATGTAACCGCGCCCGCAGAGCGCAAACTCGTTGGTATCAGTTGAGTTTAGAAGCTAGAATTGCAGCCATACAGCAATGGAAACAAGCTATATTGGCTAGGCGCGACCAACTCATAGAGGCTTTAGTAAATGACACGGGAAGATTATCAATCTCATTACTAGAAATAGACTCTTTTATTTCTAGCATTGATCGTTGGTGTGGTTTAGCGCCAGAGTTGCTGCAAGATTCGGCAAAAAACACAGCCATTCCCTTTATTGCCTTACAACAAATATCAGTTCCTTACCCTCTAGTTGGCGTAATTAGCCCGTGGAATTTTCCGTTATTGCTGTCTACAATTGATGCTATTCCCGCTTTGCTGGCGGGTTGTGCTGTAATTATTAAGCCGAGTGAAATTGCTCCCCGCTTTGTAGCGCCGCTGATTATCGCCGTCAACACCGTTCCCATATTACGTGAGGTACTAGGTTTTGTAGAGGGAGCAGGGGAAACTGGTGCTAACTTAATTGAAAATGTCGATTTAATTTGCTTTACAGGTAGTGTGGCAACAGGACGAAAAGTCGCAGAGGTCGCAGCTAGACGGTTTATTCCGGCTTTTTTAGAATTAGGAGGAAAAGATCCGGCGATCGTTTTAGAATCAGCTAATTTAGAGTTAGCAACTTCAGCAATTCTATGGGGTTCAGTCGTTAATACTGGACAATCATGCTTATCAATAGAGCGAATTTACGTTGCTGAATCGGTCTTTGAACAGTTTTATCATCAACTGGTAGCTAAAGCTCATCGTCTTCAGCTAGCCTACCCTACAGTTGAAAAGGGAGAAATTGGCCCGATCATTGCCGAAAGACAAGCAGCAATTATTAGTGATCATATCTTGGATGCAGTCGAAAAAGGAGCAGTAATTCACTGCGGCGGTAAAGTTGAAGAATTAGGTGGGGGTTGGTGGTGTCGTCCCACAGTGATTACTCAGGTTAATCATTCCATGAAAGTAATGACTGAAGAGACTTTTGGCCCGATTATGCCAGTAATGTCTTTTCCCACAGTTGAAGAAGCAGTCTACTTGGCAAACGATTCTATTTATGGACTCAGTGCTGCGGTGTTTGCCGAGTCGGAAGCAGAAGCACTAGCAGTTGCCAATCAAATAGATGCAGGTGCAATTAGTATTAATGATGCTGCTCTGACTGCCATTATGCATGAGGGAGAAAAAAATGCTTTTAAATTCTCCGGTATCGGAGGTTCACGTATGGGTGCAGCAGCACTAAAACGATTTATGCGAAAGAAAGCCTATTTGATTAAAACCAATTCTAGTAACGATCCTTGGTGGTTTGATCATGGCTAATATGCAGCAGCTTGTTAGATAGGATTAGTGTCTCCAATTAACCAGATGCAGGTTATCTCAATTTTGGTACATGGCATTTTGGCAATTAATAAAAATTCTTTTTTTGTATATTGTTTAGAGAAGTTGATAAATTTTCTGTACTGCACTGATTATTTAGAGAGGATGCTTTTTAGATTTTGGCTTGGGTTGTAAATTTACCAATATCACTTCTTAATGCCCTCTCAAATTATATTTTCTGACATATTCATAGCTTCTAAAACTTTAAATAGTATGATCCGATCCTTTCTGGGGAGAAGCTATAAGCTGTTATGCATTTAAATTGTGATAACAGCGTCGCCTTTATTTTTGAGTTTTCGTCCCCATTTAATAATTAACTCTCCTTCATTTAAAAGTTGATGTAATAAATATTCTAGGTCTTCAATTGATT
>JBBSOP010000195.1:0-8583 GCA_038259655.1 Chroococcales cyanobacterium | reverse complement strand
AGAAGAATGTAGCTATGAAGGACAAGCTGCGATCGCAATGGAAGCATTAGCCAAGACTCACATCTTAAATAATCATAAAGAAACGCTAATTTATCCTTTTAATTTTAGCTTTTCAGATAATATTTATTATATAGACCCATGCCCAATGTGGCAAGCTTTACTTAATGACTTGCAGCAACAAATCCCTCAACCAGTGATAGCTGCAAAATTTCACAAAAGTTTGGCTAATGCCATTGTCGAAATGGTCAAGCGTCTTCGTCAACAAAATGTCATTCATCAAGTTGCTCTATCAGGAGGGGTATTTCAAAATTGTATTTTGTTAGAGCAAGTTAGTAATGGTCTACAAAAATTAGAAATCAATGTACTCACTCACAGTTTAGTTCCTGCTAATGATGGTGGTTTATCATTAGGGCAAGCCGTGATTACAGCAGCTGAATTAATGTCTTAATTTGATTAAATTCTTCTCCCCGTTATCTTCAAACAAGAAAACAAAAATGTGTTTAGGGATTCCTGGTCAAATTGTCGAAATAACTGACACAAATCATAAACTAGCTATTGTCAACATTGCTGGTGTCAAACGCCAAGTCAATATTGCCTGTATTGTTGACGAACAACATCCTCCTGAAGCTTGTATTGGTAATTGGGTATTAGTTCATGTTGGCTTTGCCATGAACCGCATCAATGAACAAGAAGCAGCAGAAACATTACAACTATTAGAAGAACTCGCCGTAGCCCAAGCCGTAATTAATAATTAAATAATCTATCTCTTTTTCTCTGCGTTCCCTGCGCGGCAGTCGCTCATGGGGGAAACCACGTCAGTTCCTTCAACGGGGGGAACCCCCGCAACGGACTGGCTCCCCAAGACCGCGCTGCCTTGCCTCTGCGGTTAGTTAAAAAATTCTCTTACTATAAAAATAAAAAGCGAAATAACTCACATATAAATCCCCTACTCCTCACTCACTATGAAATATGTAGACGAATTTCGTGAACCAGAAAAAGCTGAAGCCTTACGCCGAGAAATTGAAAACCTATGCCTTCAGCTAAATAAACACATCAAAATTATGGAAGTATGTGGTGGACATACCCATTCCATATTTAAATACGGCATAGAAGAAATATTACCCGATTCCCTAGAACTAATTCATGGGCCTGGTTGTCCAGTATGTGTCATGCCCAAGGGTAGATTAGATGATGCGATCGCTATCTCTCAAAACCCTAACGTCATTTTAGCTACCTTTGGTGACACAATGCGCGTTCCCGGCTCAAATACCAACCTACTGCAAGCCAGAGCTACAGGCGCAGATATCCGCATGGTGTATTCTCCCCTAGATAGCCTGCAAATTGCCAAAGACAACCCCCACAAAGAAATTGTTTTCTTCGCTCTCGGCTTTGAAACCACCGCCCCTAGTACTTCCCTCACCATCCTGCAAGCAGCAGCCGAAAAAATTCCTAACTTTAGTATGTTTTGTAACCACGTTCTCGTGATTCCGGCTTTACAAGCATTACTAGATAATCCCGACTTACAATTAGATGGATTTGTTGGCCCAGGTCATGTCAGCATGGTAATTGGTACTGAGCCTTATGAATTTATTTCGCAACAATATCATAAACCAATTGTTGTCTCAGGATTTGAACCTTTAGATATTCTTCAATCAATTTGGATGCTGCTAAAAAAGCTAGTAGAAAATCGTTGCGAAGTCGAAAACCAATATAATAGACTCGTAGAGAAAGCTGGCAATCAAGTAGCGCTAGCAGCCATGAATCAAGTTTTTACTGTGCGAGAAAAGTTTGACTGGCGTGGCTTAGGTGAAATACCTAATTCCGGCTTGAAAATTCGTGAGGAATATGCACAATTTGATGCCGAACTTAAATTTACTGTTCCTAATCTCAAAGTTGCCGACCACAAAGCTTGTCAGTGTGGTGAAATATTAAAAGGAGTTTTAAAACCTTGGGAATGCAAAGTATTTGGTACAGCTTGTACGCCAGATACACCTATTGGAACCTGTATGGTGTCTTCTGAAGGTGCTTGTGCAGCCTATTACAAATATGGCAGATTTTCTAATATGATGACGCAAAAATTAACTGCTCAACAGACAGCAATACTGTCTCTATAACTTAAGATGAAAATGAGTATCCCAAACTCTACACCACAATATTTTTGGGATTGGAGTACAAATATATGCCATTTGTAACAGTTAAAATTGCCAGAGGACACTCCATCGAAAAAAAACGGCGATTAGTAGAATCCCTTACTAATGTCCTAGTTTCCGTTTTAGATACTAAGCCAGAATGGATAACTATTCACATTGATGAATTTGAACGCGAAAACTGGGCTGTAAACGGTATATTACATTCTGACAGACATCGTGGTAAACATGATGAAACAGGCAGATAAAATTTTTTATTGACTTGTAAGGTGCGTTAATCACGCACCTTAATACCGCTTAGTTGCTCATTTTTGTTGGCATTATTTTAAATATGAATATTTTTCCCAATCAAACAAAAAATTCTCTATTTCAAAAAATTGAACAAGTCCGCCATCGTCAAGGTAAAGTGCGAGATACTCATATTACTCTGGCACATGGTAGCGGTGGTAAAGCCATGCGCGATTTAATTGATGATATTTTTGTCAGTAATTTTGATAATCCTATCCTTTCTCAACTAGAAGACCAAGCCAGTTTAAATTTAGCGAGTCTCATGCAACATGGAGATAGACTCGCCTTTACTACAGATTCTTATGTTGTAGACCCGTTATTTTTTCCTGGTAGTGATATAGGAGAATTAGCCATTAATGGCACAGTTAATGATTTAGCTGTCAGTGGTGCTAAACCTTTATATTTAACTTGTAGTGTTATTTTAGAAGAAGGATTACCTGTAGAAATCTTGCGGCGAGTTGCTGCTAGTATGAAAAAAGCCGCCTTCAAAGCAGGTGTACAAATTGTTACAGGTGACACAAAAGTTGTACATCGTGGTGCTGCTGATAAATTATTTATTAATACTACTGGTATTGGAGTTATCCCTACAGGAGTGAATATTTCAGCCCATAATCTTCAGCCAGGAGATGTAGTAATTATTAATGGTGAATTAGGCAATCATGGCGCTGCTATTTTAGTAGCTCGTGGGGAGTTAGCATTAGAAACTAATATAGAAAGTGACTGTCAGCCGTTACATAATTTAGTTGAAACTATCCTCAAAGTATGTCCCGAAATTCATGCAATGCGGGATGCTACACGCGGCGGTTTAGCCACAGTTTTAAATGAATTTGCCCTCACTTCTCAAGTAGGGATTCGCATTTATGAAGAATCAATTCCAGTGCGAGAAGAAGTTAAAGGAGTTTGTGAAATTTTGGGTTTAGACCCATTATATTTAGCAAACGAAGGCAAATTAGTAGTTGTTGTTAAACAAGAGAATGCTGACAATGTTTTATCAACAATGCAATCTCATCCAGCCGGTAAAGATGCATGTATTATCGGCGAAGTTATTCCTTCACCTCCAGGAATTGTCTTATTAAAAACAGCGTTTAATGCTGAACGTATTGTTGATATGCTCGTTGGCGATCAACTACCACGAATTTGTTAAAATTTAATAGATTATATCCCTATGCATGAACTCGGAATTACTCAAAATATTGTAGCAATTGTCACTGAACATGCCCAAGGCTCAAAAGTGCAACGAGTTGTATTAGAAATTGGCAAACTTTCAGCCATTCTTCCCGATGCTATAAAATTTTGTTTTGATATTTGTACTCAAAATACACTTTTAGCAGGGGCAATATTAGAAATCGTTGAAATTCCTGGTTTAGCCAAATGTTGCCAATGTGGTGCAGAAATTTCTCTAGATAAACCTTTTGGTATTTGTAACTGTGGTAGCGTGCAATTAAAGTTAATAACTGGCGAAGAACTGAAAATTAAAGAAATAGAAATAGAGGAAATATGTGTGTAACTTGTGGTTGTTCAGATGATGCAGAAGGTACAGTTACTAATATGGAAACAGGTGAAGTTGAACATATTCATACTTTACCAGATGGTACTGTCATTACTCATGCTCATACCGAAGTATCTCAAGTTCATGCCAAAATACACGGCACAACTATATCTTTAGAAAAAGACATTTTAGCAAAAAATAATCTACTAGCTGCCCAAAATCGTGGCTGGTTTAAAGGTCGAAATATTCTAGCTCTAAATTTAATGAGTTCTCCCGGTGCAGGGAAAACAACTTTATTAACTCGTACTATTAATGATTTAAAGCATCAATTGCCTATTAATGTAATTGAAGGCGACCAAGAAACAGCCAACGATGCCCAAAAAATTCAAGAAACAGGTTGTAAAGTTGTCCAAATCAACACAGGTACAGGTTGTCATTTAGATGCATCAATGATTGACAGGGGTTTACAACAACTAAATCCGCCACTCAATTCAGTTGTGATGATAGAAAATGTTGGTAATTTAGTTTGTCCAGCTTTATTTGATTTGGGAGAACAAGCAAAAGTGGTCATTCTCTCCGTTACAGAGGGAGAAGATAAGCCAATCAAATATCCTCATATCTTCCGTGCTAGTCAGATAATGATTCTCACGAAAATTGATTTATTGCCTTATGTACAATTTGATGTACAAAAATGTATAGAATATGCACAACAAGTAAATCCCCAAATTCAAATTTTTCAGGTCTCTGCAACGACGGGAACTGGATTAGATAATTGGTACAAATGGCTATCGCAAAAGGGGAACTAGTTTTGACAAGTTAGTTCCTGCTTAACTCCTCGACTCAAATTGCGAAAATCAGTTAATTGCATCAATACCACAGATATAGTGCTTTATCAAGTTAGCTTTGAAGATTTCTAGTAAGCACTAAAGTGGAATAGCACGAAGAAAAGGTGTGAAGCCTTGTCATGTCATGCATGACAGGGTGTTGCCCGAAGCCTGGCTATCAGATTTTTACCTGGTGAATGATATTCACAGCATCTATCGAGGGATGATGATTACTATTCCTTCGGTTCATTGGCAATGCTTTCAAGACTGTACACTTAATCAACTGGTAGACATTTTCAAGCAGAATTAATCAACCAAAACTAAGGAGTAAATACTAATATAGCTCTTGTTTAAGTAGATGATAAGTAAAAGTTAAAATAATGACAGTTTTGTCAAAAATCTGCTGGAATAGCTTGAGACTCAAGCAGTGGAACCGCTGTTATTAAGCCTTGTCCTGTATATCCTAATTAGAATTTACGAAATAATATTAAATACCTCTGTGGATTCATGAAAATTGGAGGTAGTTGTTTTAAACATTGAGGTGCATATTTCAGAATCAATGCGTAAGTCCTCATGGCTAAAGTTGAAGAATTTGCACCTCAAAAACTCTCCGCTACAGACCTGAAACCACGCGGGAGGGTTCAATTAAGTCCTGTCAGTTGGCGAGACCAGTTTTTATACCAGCTGCTACCGGATAGATTCAGTGACGATAATGAAAATCACAGGGAACTTTTTGACCGTACCAATCCCTTAAGATTCCAGGTTAAAGATAAAGCTGACTGGATAGCAGCAAATACAAAGTTTCTAGGTGGAACTCTCAGGGGAATTAAAAGTAAGTTGGATTACTTGCAGGGATTAGGAGTGACAACATTATGGATTAACTCCCCTTGGCGACAACTTGACCTAGAAACTGATGATGGTGACAGCATTCAAAACTTTTTAGATATTGACCCCAACTTGGGAACTCGTCAAGATTTAAGAGATTTAATAGATGCCGCCCACGATCGCCGCATGTATGTCATCCTAGATATCATCTCTAACCATAGCGGTAATGACTGGTTTTATAGAGATGAAATGATTGCGAATCTAGCCAGAGTTTATCAATACTGGATTGCTCTTGTTGACTGCGATGGATTTTGCATCAAGACAACCAAAGGTGTTTCTCCTCAAAATGCCCGCAAATTTTGTACTGCTATTCGTGAATATGCTCAATCTATCGGCAAAGACAACTTTTTGCTGACTGGGAAGATAAATTCCGATAACATGACAGATGCTTACTTAGATATTTTTGGTTGTAACCTCAGTGCTGTACTCGACATCACCAGCGCTCCTGATGCTTTAACCACAATGGCTAAGGGTTTAGCAGAACCTTGTGCATTTTTCGATTTGTATAGCGAAAATCATTTTGCTGGACAATGTCGTCAAGATGGGTTATATCATGTTTCCATTTTGGATGATGATGTATCCTCCCGTGGCTGTAAACAGCGATTTGCTGCCCATAGCGATGTTCCCAACCTAGATGAGCAGGTTGCTAATGTTGTTGGCGTACAATTAACTATGCCAGGAATCCCTGCTATTTATTACGGGACAGAACAGGCTTTTAAGGGCAATGCAGGTAATATTGAAGACGGGCAGTTTGCAGATAGATACGTCTGCGAAGCTATGTTTGGTGGTGCTTTTGGGGCATTTCAAACAGCAGGTTGTCATTTTTTCAATCCAGAGCATCCTACTTATTTAAGAATTGCAGCGATCGCTCGTCTTCGCAACCAACACGATAAAATCGGTAAAGCTTTGCGTCGAGGACATCACCTCTTACGGGAAACATCATTTTGTAATTACCCGTTCTCGATTCCCAAACAAGGAGAATTAGTTGCTTGGTCACAAATTCTGTTTGATACAGAGGTTTTGATAGCACTAAACACCCATAGCTTAGAAAATCGGGGTGCTGAAGTGACAGTCGATGCAGCTATGCATCCTCCCGATTCAACCATGACTTATTTATACAAGAGCGATTGGAGCGATAAACAATTACGCTATCCGCCAGAGAGACAAACTATCATTGTGCAACATCATGATGGTAGGGCATCTGTGCAGATTGATTTGCCCCCCTCTGGTATGGCAATTTTGGTGTAGTTAGGCAAATAAAACTACAACTTTTCAATCAGTGACTAAATCTCACTGACGGAACTGCACTACAAGTTTATACTCATCAAGTAGTGCAGTTCCCAGCAGAGTTTGCCTTGTATCTATATATTAAAATATTGCTTGGCGATGCCTTCTCTTTCAGAGACGCTACCGAAAACGGCAAGGCTTCGCCAACGCACTAAAATTGTTCATCTTGTGCATCGCACTCGTCAGTTATAGTTGACGTTAGTAATTCCATTTTGGGAATATTGTCAAACACGGGATTACATAGTCCTCGCTCAACATGATAAATCGCTAGCTTATTATCCAAATCGTCATAAAACTGTACCTCAATTCCAGTAGTATGAGCAATCCAATTTGCCCTATCAAAATATTGTTGAACTGAAAATTCCTGTATGGGATGTGTGCGAGACCAAACCTTTTCTTTTGCTTTCCAAATATAGCCTTCAGCGTCTAGCAAATGTTTGATTGAATAAGTGCCGTTTTTACCCCGTCCAACTTGATTACCTATTTTTACGGTAATATGTTCGATTGTTCCAACAAACGGTGGGTAATTTAACCAATTCAATAAACCAAGTTTTGTTCTATTATTTAATTCTTCAAGGAAAGGCGAAAAGTTATTTGTTTCAGTCAGAATGAATAAATGCTCTACCGCACGAGTTAACGCCACATAAAAAAGACGGCGTTCTTCATCAACGACTCGCTCAATGCTATCACCAAAAATACGAGTGAACATCAAATCAGGGTGAATTAATGGGTAACACCGAGGAACAGCATCAAGGATGATAACTACATCTTTTTGAAGACCTTTGTATTTATGAGCCGTCGAGATAGTCACTTTATGCCTTGAATCTTCAGGAAGGTAAGAGCGTACAAATGCTAAAAACCTATTCAATATACCATTTTGTGATCTATTCCATTGCTTTCCGTAATTTATGTACCAAGGTAAACTATTTTTTCGACAGAGCAACACCACATTTTTTTCATCTTTAATAGCTTTGTCTACAAGACGCAATATAGCAGGTGTTAGACTATCTCCTGAATGAATTTCTTCTTCTTTTACAGTTGGTTGAAAGGTTCTAATATCAGCAAGTTCAACCTTTCCTAGTTCACTTTTATCAGCACGTGCAGGAGTACCATATCCCTGCATTAATTGATTACCAATATCGACGATTGAAGTAGCTGAACGGTAATTAGTTGATATATGCAGTTTTTGCGAAGGCTGAAAAATTTGTGCAAAATTTTTGTAAAAGCGAAGGTCAGAACCAGCAAAACCATTAATTGCTTGCCAGTCATCACCAACACAGAAAAATTGTGCTTGAGGATTTTGTTCTCGAATTACTGCTATTAAATTATAGAAAAGTTCTGAGAAATCTTGATATTCATCAATGAGTATGTATCGAAGACACTTTAAATCGCCAGTCCCAGATGTACGACGAAATATAGTTTGTCCTGATGCAACCAATTTTGCCGCATTTTGTATCAGTCCATCAAAATCATCTTCACCTGTTAATTCAAGATTTTCTAAATAAGTCTTATAAAACTTCTGCGCTAGTTCTAAGACAGCAATTCTCATTTTGAAATAAATAGAGTATTAACCCCCATTTTGAAAATCAAAATATAGTACAAAGGAACTATTTTTCCGCGAGAGGAGATCAAAAAAATTCTTGGCTCGACAAATTAAGTATTT
>JBBSOP010000194.1:0-8636 GCA_038259655.1 Chroococcales cyanobacterium | reverse complement strand
CGCATGATAATGAAACAAAAACTCTTGGGTGGTAGCATCTAGAGGCTGGCTGCGATCGCCAATTAATTCATAGATATTTACAGCTTGATGTTTACCCTTAACGCGAATTTTATCTAACCGCCGCACCCAGATTAAATCGCTACAAAGTTGATAAGTGAACTCACTCAAAATAATATCGCAACCGTATTCTTTAGTTACTCCTTCCAAACGCGAACTTAAATTTACACTATCGCCAATTACCGTGTAATCCATGCGTTTGTGGGAACCGATATTCCCCGAAACCACTTCCCCAGAACTAATGCCAATACCTATTTGGATTTGGGGCTGTGCTTGAATAATCCGTCGTTGGTTAAACTCCTTTAGGCGTTGGCGCATATCCAACGCTGACTGCACCGCTTGCCAAGCGTGATTTTCTGTTAGGGGTAGGGGCGCACCAAACACTGCCATTAAGGCATCACCCATAAATTTATCTAACGTGCCTTCGTAGTTAAAAACTGCCTCTACCATTGTTTCAAAATACTGATTCAGCAGGGTTACAACTTCAGCCGCACCAAAATTTTCTGTAAGTGTTGTGTAGCCTCGGATATCCGAAAATAAAATAGTGACTTCCTTACGCTCACCCACCATTAAGGCATCTTCACCCAACATCATTACTTGTTCAGCAACATGGGGAGTTAGGTAGCGGTACATGGTAGATTTCATGCGTTTTTCTTGGCTGATGTCTTCCAAAACCACTAAACCACCACGCACCCCGCCTTCTGGGTTAGTCAGGGGATTAACCGTCAGATTGATACTGCGTTCTACTATTTCTACCTGGCTAGAAGGGAGAAATTCAGACTCGGGAGTCAAGGGCAGATTCCAGGGAATAAAAAAATCTGAGTTATTGCGATCGCGCAATGTCAAAATTAAGTTTTCAGTCATTGTATTTGACCCAGAGAAAAAACTATCTTGCAATTTCTCGCTGAGTTCTAAGTCCTGAGATTCGCTAGAAAGTTGGTACAATCCCAACGTCAAATTTTGCTCTGGTACATAATGCTTTGCTCCAGTATTTAAACTGTCTTCCAAGCGCATTTGTAAATTTTCAATAGGCACAACTTCCCAAACCGAGCGCCCGATTAAATTTTGTTCCCATACAAGTTTGTTGCTTTTGGTGTTAGTCCCCTCTAATGGACAACCAAGTAAAGTTAGTGCCGCGTCATTAATTGTGACAATTCGGCCGATCATATCTGTAGAAATTACTGCATCTGACAAACTTTGTAAGATGTCTTTTTGATATTGTTTTTCTAGGAGTACATTTTCAAACAAACGGGCATTTTCTAAGGCAATTCCAGCCTGGATATTAAAAGCCCGCATAAACTCTTCATCAGAAGCGGTAAAACTACCTTGTTGCTTATTAATTAACTGTGTCACACCAATCAATTCATTTGCCGAATTGAATACTGGTAAACACAAGATATTACGAGTGAGATATCCTGTTTTTCTATCTGTAGTCGGATCAAAACGGGGGTCTTTATAGGCATCTGGAATATTTAGCGCTTTTCCAGTAGAAGCCACATAACCAGCAATGCCACGGTTAGCTGGCATTTGGATTTCTATCAAGTTTGTATCATCTGCTGCCGATGCTACTTTTGTCCAGAGTTCGCCCATTTCTTTACGATACAAAAATAGCGTACTACGGTCTGCTTGCATTAAAATCCGGGCTTGTTCCATGACTATCTGCAAAGTTGCTTCTAAGTCTAAACTTTGCCCTAAAGTCTGGGTCGCCCGTAAAAGCGCTGTAGCACCTCGTTGATTACGAGCTGCTACATAGAAAGACTGACAGCTTTCTAAAATAATGCCAATAGAAGCAGCAAAGTCTCGAAAACGTTCTTCATCTTCATGGTCAAACGGAGTATCTCCTGCTTTATTTGCAAGTTGTACTACTGCTACAGTTTGGTTTTTACTACTGATTACAGGTACACATAAAAGATTGTTGATTATATAGCCCATTTGTTTTTCTAATTCTGGGCTGAATAAAGGATGACTAGAAGTGTCAGGTATATTCAAATATTGACCAGTACTGACAACATGACCTGGGATACCGACCTTGATGGGAATACGAATTTCTAAAAATTTTTGTGTATTATCCTGGGGTACTTTTGACCACAACTGACCTTTATCATTGTCTACTAAAAAAATTGCTGTGTGTTCTGCTTGGAGAATTTGACCAATTTTGAGTGTGATTGCTTCTAGCACTTTCTCCAACATTGTTTCTAGAGCCTCATTATTAATGAGTTCAATTGCTCTGAGAAATTGCTGGAACTCAGCAGTAATAAAGTCTAATAGGCAAACAAATTCGTTAACAGAAAGGTCTTTGACACGACGCAACAAAGCGTGGGTGCGATTAACTTGAGTTAGTTCAGTTAATGTAGCCAAGACGCTACCAGGATTGGGAAGATTCATATTAATTCGTAATTCGTATTTGGAACACAACCGAGTAATGAATACTTTACATAACTTAAAAATAATGATTCAAGACAAGGAAAACGCGCTATAATTTGTTGTACATTGAATAATATAGTACAATTGCACTAGTTAAAAAAGTTATTACTGATACTGAGAGGCAGTATGAAAGCGGAGCTTCTCAAGAGATTTTTTAGGGCGATCGCTAGTTCCGATCAAGAGGCGATTGATAAGCTTACATACTTAGTGATTGAGGAAGAGCGCACTAAGGGACATACTCTCTTAGCTGACCAGCTAGAGAATATCACTAAAAAGAGCCAGAAAGAGAAGTCTACCCAAATCAGCAAACCTGCTTTCTTAGTACCAGAAAACTTACAGGCTTTAACTGAATTACCAACCAGCAAGCGATTTAATCTTCCCCTAGTAACTATCATACCGAGGGAGAGTTTGCGGCATCACATGGTTTTGCCTGAAAATATTGAGAAACGTTTTCGCCGAATTGAACGCGAATATGCGGCAAGGGATAGGCTTGCTCATCATGGATTGCGTTACAGACAAAAAATTCTTCTGTATGGGCCTCCTGGCTGTGGAAAGACACTAGGAGCAGAACGTTTAGCTTGGAATACAGGATTACCACTCGTGAAAGTTCGGTTTGATGCAATGGTGTCGTCTTTTTTAGGCGAAACTGCGAGCAATTTGAGACTTGTATTTGAGGACGCTTCAAAAAATCCATGTTTATTATTTCTTGATGAATGTGACTCAATTGCTAAGACACGAGAAGATTCTCAGGAAATAGGAGAAATTAAGCGAGTAGTAAATACATTTTTACAAATTTTGGATGAATATCAACCGTCTTCTGGGCTTCTGGTAGCAGCAACTAATTTGAATAAATCTCTGGATACTGCTCTTTGGAGAAGATTTGATGATTTGATCGCAGTACCCAAACCCGGAGAACAAGAGCTAGAATTTATACTGAAGGAAACACTATCTGCAATTGAAGTGGGATGTATCAACTGGCAAAGGATCATTGAGCAGATGAGAGATTTTTCTGCGGCTCAAGCTGTGAGGGTTGCACAGGATGCAGCTAAACGAGCAATCCTTGAACGAGAAGAGCTAGTTATTCACGAACACTTAGAAGAAGCGATCGCAGAAATCAAAATTTCCTAGTATTAATTTTTGGTGTCTGGATAAATAAATGGTTGAAAGTTCTCAGGGTTTTCCGCATATTACGCTTAGGTTGATAAAACAAGGAAGCGCTGTACCACCAACAGGAGGAGGAAAAAAGAATCCCATCACAGTCGTTAATCTGGGGAATCGCCAGGGACATGGAAGTAAACTCAAAGGTTCGGTTGAATCCTTAATCTTTGATTGGCAAGATACTCAAGAAAAACGTGAGCAAGAAGGAAAGCCGCCACTACCTGAAAAATCTAAACCTATCATTTTAAAGATAGATCCTATTGCTTTTGATGTAGAGGATCTGAGAAAGTATGGTATTGAGGTCATTGCTGAATTAGAAGATGGATATATTATTGGGGCTTCTGCCAATGATCCAGAACTTAGTAAATTACAAACAAAGATAGAACAATTTATTAAAGCAGAACGAGGTGGTAATAAAATTGCCGAAATATGGGAAATTTTGAATGGAACTAGAAGACCAGAATACATTTTATCACCAGAATTGCTTAATGAATGGGAACAAATCACTGACGAGAACATTTTTATAGTAGATGTGGGAATTTCCTGTATAGGCACTAAGTCTCAATTTTCTGATTATCCAGAACAAAAGCCTAACGAAACTGATGAAAGGTATACTAGACGAGTTAGTGAATGGATAAATAAACGTGATTCAACATACCAACAATGGGATGATATCAAATCGGAAAGAGAAGATGAGTTTACAGATTTTGTTCAAGGATATCAAGGAGAGATTTTCAATATTATTGATGGACATATTCCTAATTCTGCTCAACTACCAGATAGCTTTTCTTGTAGAATTGAAATTTCTGGTAAGGGATTAAAAGATTTAGTTTTAAATTTCCCGTATATTTTTGATGTAAGTTTACCTGATAATATAACTGAATTTGTTAATTCTGAAACTTTATCAGATGTTGGTAATATCGATTTTCAACTAGAGCCACCAGAATCAAATGCTCCTAATGTATGTGTTATTGATAGTGGTATTTAAGAAAGTCATTTTCTTTTAAAAGCAGCGATTGATTCACAAAGTTCAAGGTCTTGGGTTCCAGGAGAAACTCATACAGCTGCCGACTATTATGGCAACGGTGGACATGGAACTAGAGTAGCTGGTGCGGTTCTTTACCCCAGAACTATACCCCGCAGTGGCAAGGAAAAATCTATTTGCTGGATTCAAAATGCAAGAGTTCTAGATGCTAACTGCGAACTGCCTAAACAGCTATTTCCCCCAATTTTTCTATGTGAAATTGTAAAAATTTACTACGACCAAACAAAAACAAGAATTTTTAATCATTGTATTGCTGGGTCTGTTCCCTGTCGAATCCAGTATATGAGTTCTTGGGCAGCAACAATTGATAATCTGACATGGACAAAGGATATCCTGTTTATTGTCGCAGCTGGTAATTTACCTTCCCAAGGCGGGAGAATAGGCTATACAAGATTGTCTGTGAAAGAACATCTGGCAGCTAATCGACCATATCCAGATTATCTATTAGAGGATTCATGTAGAATTGCTAACCCTGCACAAAGCTTTCAAGCTTTAACAGTTGGTTCAATTGCTCTAAGTTATTACCATCAATTTCCTTATTCTTCTATCTCACAGAAGGATAAGCCTTCAGCCTTTTCATGCTCTGGATTGGGAATTTGGAAGACAATTAAGCCAGAAGTAGTTGAATATGGTGGGGATTTTGTTATAGACGAAGGTACACCACCTAACATTACATATCCTCAAAATGTTTGTCCTGAATTAGTGCGTTCAACATTGAATGGTGGACCTGCACTTGCTGCTGACAATGTGGGAACATCATTTGCAGTACCAAAAGTAAGCCATATTGCTGCACGTCTAGCTGCTGATTTACCCAATGAGAATTGCCTTCTTTACCGTGCATTAATAGTGCAATCAGCAAGGTGGCCTGAATGGACAATGGCAGATGATGTTAAAAAATTGCACGTTCTTCGTCAAATTGGTTATGGTCTTCCCAATATTGATCGTGCTTTGGGTAATGCTCCCAATAGAATCACTTTGATGACAACAGGAGAGCGCCGTATTGTAGCTAAACAAGCTCATGTTTACCAAGTAAAACTACCAGAAAAATTACGTTCTCAAGGAGAGTCATTTAAGATTCTCGTAGAAGTTACTTTATCGTACAAAGCTCAACCACGTCGAACCCGCAGAAATCGCCGAAAATATCTTTCAACTTGGCTGGACTGGGAATGTAGTAAAAAAGGAGAAGATCCAGAACGCTTTCTGAAAAGGATTTTGAAAGAGTATGATGCTCCAGAGGATGCTGAAAAGGGAGAAGGTATTTTTAAATGGATGCTAGGAAAACAAAATAATCACGGAAGAATTAAAGATGTATCCAGAAGTGCAGGAACTCTTCAAAAAGATTGGGCTATTGTAGATTCATTTAAACTCACAGAAGCATTTTCTATTGCAGTTGTTGGACATGAAGGTTGGAACAATGATCCAGAAGCCACTGTTCCATACTCTCTAGTTGTTAGCTTTGAAGCCGCAGAAGTTGATATTCCAATTTATACGTCAATTGTCGAGGCTCAAGTTGAAATAGAGATTCAACCCCCGATAGCAATAGAAATTAAACTTTAAACTGCTTGTGTCAATTGTTCGGCAAACGCCACATTTTGATAATAATCTTGTAGTTGACTGGTGGCAGCTGCCCATCCCCAACTTTCTGCTTCCCGGCGGGCATTTTGACGAATGATATCTCGTTCTTGTTTGTGTTGTAAAAGGCGAATCGTAGCAGAAATGGCATCTTGAATATCTGCTGTCGGCTCAAAAAGATATCCATTTACGCCTTCTGTGACGATATCAGGAATGCCGCCAGAACGAGCTGCTACTACTGGACAACCAGCAGCCATTGCTTCTAGCAGTACTAAGCCTAGTGTTTCTGTCCGCGAAGGGAAGATAAAGGCATCAGCGCTAGCAAAGGCAGCACCTAATTCTTGCCCAATCAGATATCCGACAAAATGAGTATTTGTGCCAGCAAAATGTTTTTCTAGAGCTTGGCGGTGGGGGCCATCGCCTACTAATGCCAATCGCGCTTGGGGAATTGCTTCTAAGATTGGTTTGATGCGCTCAATTTCTTTTTCGGCGGAGAGTCTGCCAACGTAGAGAAGTAAAGGACTTTCTGGGTGATTTTGTGACAGACGCGATCGCATCTCTATACTAGCTAAATCGGGATGGAATAATTCTGTATCCACTCCTCGTTGCCAGACATGTACCCTTTCAATACCATGTGCTGTTAATTCCTCCATCATTGCTGTAGAGGTACAAAGATTTAATGCAGCTTGATTATGAGCGCCTTTGAGCAATTCCCAGAGAAACCCTTCTAACATTCCCAAGCCATAATGCTGGAGATATTGGGGTAAATGTGTATGGTAAGAAGCAACTAAAGGAATCTTGAGAACCTTGCTATAAAAAATTCCAGACAATCCTAAAACTGCTGGATTCACAACATGAATAATATCTGGCCGAAACTCTTCTAGTGCATAACCAATAGCTGGGCGGGGTAGCGCCATTTTCAACTCTGGGTATAATGGCAGGGGGAAGCCAGTAACGCCGTAAACTTTAGCTCCTTTGTGTTCAGTAATACCACCATCAGGGGCAATTACCAAAACTTCGTTTCCATGACGCTGTAAATAGTCAACAGTATGACGTAAGCGGGTTACAATCCCATCAACCTTTGGCAAAAAGGTTTCGGTGAAGAGGGCGATTCTCATAAAAAACTATTCAGTACAGGCAAATAATGCCAGCTTAAGAGCGCGTTTCAAGAGGCAGGGGTAAGGGGGCAGGGAGCAGAGAAAGGAAAGAATTTAGAGACCAATCGTATCAGGTATTTAGTGAAATGGTATGAGTTCCTCTGCTCCCCTGCCTTTATTTCATGCTTTGCTTTGACGATGCCAAGAGACTTTGGGTAGAATTTGTTGGTGATCAGCTCGTTTTTGATACTTGATCGCAAAATTCAACAAAGAATCAAGCAAAGAATCTGAGAGATAGTGAGGCTGTAAACCTAGATCCAAAAGTTTGGTGTTTTTAGCATTGAAGTAATGTTCTTCTTTTTCAACTCTAGGGTTATCTAGGTGATTAATATCTACATTTAGCCCCATTGCATTCCCGGCTTTTTTCACCATTAATGCCAAATCACCAACACTGAATAGTTCGGTAAATTGGTTAAAGACACGGAACTCACCTGGTTTGGCGGGGTTAGCGATCGCTAATTCCACACACCGCACTGTATCTCGAATATCTAAGAATCCACGGGTTTGCCCACCTTTACCGTAGACGGTAAGAGGGTGAGCGATCGCTGCTTGAATACAGAAACGATTCAGTGCTGTACCAAATACTCCGTCATAATCAAGGCGATTAATTAAGAGTTCGTCCATTCCCGTTTCTTCGGTAAGAACGCCGTAAACTATACCTTGGTTTAAGTCTGTAGCCCGCAATCCCCATATTCGGCAAGCAAAGTCAATATTATGGCTATCATGGACTTTGCTCAGATGATACATGGAACCGGGCTGTTTGGGATAAGGCAGGGTATCTTTACGCCCATTGTGTTCAATGGTAATGTACCCTTCTTCTATATCGATGTTGGGTGTACCGTATTCACCCATTGTTCCCAACTTCACCATATGGCAATCTGGGAAATCTTCCCGCATGGCATATAACAAATTCAAAGTACCAACTACGTTGTTGACCTGGGTAAGAACTGCATGTTCACGGTCAATCATCGAAAAAGGAGCAGAACGCTGTTCACCAAAATGTACTATGGCGTTAGGCTCAAATTGATGTAGTACTTTTTTGAGAAACTCGTAATTTGTAATATCGCCGATGAATAGGTCGATAGATTTGCCGGTCAAATCTTGCCAGCGCTGGAGACGTTGCTGAATTGGCGCGATCGGAGTCAGAGTTTCGATACCCAGTTCATTATCCCAGTGCCGCCGCACCAAACTATCTAAAATCCCAACATCATAACCTCGATTGG
>JBBSOP010000193.1:0-8652 GCA_038259655.1 Chroococcales cyanobacterium | reverse complement strand
GCTCCGTTATCACTGCGCTCGTAATGACGATTTAAGGGGTCTATAACGCCTGAAACCCTTTCAGATAGTACTTGTGTGTACACCGTAGCTCCGCTTCGGAGAGGGGTTGGGGAGAGGTTCATCGAACTCACGTTAAAATAACAAACCGCATACCGCTAAGACGGAACCCGCAGGGTAGAACGCACAGGAAGAAAAATTAAGAATGAGTTCACCAATCAAATTTAATGCGATGAACCACTAGTACAACACGGCGGAAATAAGCAGACCATTAAAAATGGGAAAAAAGTAGATAATACAAGTCTTTTGACTTTCTACAACTTAGTACCGCATTCACAACAGAAGTTATGGTTGGGTTGGTTTGTTGTACCGCAATGGCTGCAATAAACTGTTTCTACTGCGGCTTTTGGTAGTTGTTTAGGCAAGCCAATCATTTGAGCGTTGCTCTTACCTGGCGCTACCATTGGATAGCAGTTTTCGTCTCTAGTAACTCGCACATCTACGATTACGGGTCCTTGGTGTGCGATCATTTCGGCGATCGCATCTTTTAACTGAGCGCGATCGCTAATCACCATACCTTTGATACCATAGGCTTTAGCCAACAATTCTATGTCTGGCATCCCTACTTCCATATTCGAGCAGGAATAACGCTCACCATAGAAGGCTTGTTGCCACTGGCGTACCATTCCCTGCCAGCCGTTATTCATAATCACAGTCTTGACATTAATGCCATATTGTGCAAGTGTGCCAAGTTCTTGCAAACACATCTGGAAACTGGCATCACCGCTAATACAAATGACTTCTTCATCAGGGAAGGCAACTTTAGCACCCATCGCCGCAGGTACACCGAAACCCATTGTTCCCAAGCCAGCACTAGAGATCCAGCGTCTTGGACCATTCTTGAGGAATTGTGCTGCCCACATTTGATGTTGTCCGACATCTGTGGTGTAGAATGCGTGGGGTGCTTGGCGACTCACTTCTACAATGACTTCCTGGGGTGAGATACTATCAGGATACTGTGGTACTTCTAGCGGATAGTCTTCCCGCCAGCGGTTGACTAAATTTAACCACTCTTCGGTTTGATTGGGTTTATTTTTAATCCCTAATTGTTTGCACCGACGCAACAGTTCAACCAACACATGGTGTACATCGCCAACGATGGGAACTTCTGGAATCCGATTTTTGCCAACTTCTGCGGGGTCAATATCGATGTGAATGACTTTCGCATGGGAGGCAAATTCATCTAATTTACCAGTCACTCGGTCATCAAATCTGGCTCCGACACAGATGAGCAAATCACAATCAGTCACAGCAAAGTTGGCATAAGCTGTGCCATGCATTCCCAACATGCCCAATGCCAGGGGATGATGCTCATCAAAAGCACCAATACCCATCAAAGTTGTAGTTACGGGGATCTGAAATAACTCAGCTAGTTCTTTAACTTCTTCGTGAGCATTAGCAGCGATCGCACCTCCACCCACATACAATAATGGTCGGCGACTTTCACGAATTAACTGAATTGCAGCATTAATTTGGCGTGGATTCCCCTTAACTGTGGGACGATACCCGCGTAACTTGACGGAGCCTGGTTCCACAGGTGTATAGTCAAATTGTTCTAATGCCACATCTTTGGGGACATCAATTAAAACTGGCCCTGGCCGTCCAGTGCTAGCGATGTGAAAGGCTTCGGCAACAATCCGTGCCATATCAGCCGGGTCACGCACTACATAAGAATGTTTAACTACAGGTAGGGTAATACCATAAATATCGGTTTCTTGAAACGCATCTGTACCGATTGATTTCCGATTTACTTGCCCTGTAACCACAATCATTGGGATTGAGTCCATGTAGGCTGTAGCAATGCCTGTCACCAAGTTAGTTGCTCCAGGACCAGATGTACCAAAGCAGACTCCGACTTTACCAGTGGCGCGAGCGTAGCCATCAGCGGCATGAGCTGCACCTTGTTCGTGCCTGACTAGGATATGCTTAATTGCGCCAGTTGCTTCTACCTTGTACAGGTCATCGTAAATTGGTAGGATTGCCCCACCAGGATAACCAAAAATATATTTAACGTCGTGGCGCAGGAGGCTGTCAAGTAGGGCAAAGCCACCAGATGCACGCTTGGGTGTCGTTACATCTGTTGCTTTGGAAACAGCAGTAGACTGGACTGGATTCTCGGTCTGTGAAGGACTAGTTAGGGAAGGCAGGCGCACTGTCACGGTCAAACCTCAGACGATAGCTAAGTTAACGCTTAAATTCTGTAGTTAAGATTTCATTTTAGTGGAAAATTTCCATCAAATCTTGATATGACTTTCTATTTTAAATATGAGAACGGACTATTATCTTAATATTCTTTGGTTAAATTACGTCTTGTAACACTTTACGGGTATTTTGCCACGCCCAAACACCAACAACCACCACTACAATACTCATGCCCACCAACAAAGTTCTCAAGCCTAAAGCATCAGTTAATGGACCTGTAATAGCTAAGGGTGCTGATAGGGCAATATTAACAGCATGATTTTGAAAGCCGAACACTTTACCGTGCATATTAGGTGGTGTGTGTTGTTGAATTAAAGTTTGCATTGGTACACCAATTAAGGAAGCACCTAAACCCAACAAAGCACAAAGTGCTAAGGCCACTAATAGATTGTGGGTAAACGTGAATGCCCCTAAAACCAGCGCCATCATTAAAAATCCCAGTAATGGTAAAGGCTTGTGATGAAATTTCTCACCCCAATGACCTAAAATAGCTGCACCCAATACCATTCCTACCCCAGCGGCTGCTAAGAAAAAGCCAAATTGTTTTTCCTTTAAGCCAAACTCCTCTGCTAATCTAATCGTTAATACTGTTAAGGCTGCAAATACACAATACAGAGTTGTTAGTTGCAGCATGGCATTTAAGACTAAACGGTTTGTCCGTAGATAGCGCAAGCCCTGTTTAAAGTCTGTCCAAGGATGGACTACCGCCTGATTTTCATTAATAGGCTTGTTTTCTTTAAAATTAATCGGCTGCATAATTCCAGCAGACAACAGATATAATGCCCCCACTACAATTTCTTGACCATAGGTTGGCCCTAACAAATTTTTAGCTGCACTCAAGATTGGTTCTCCTATGGCAAAGCCAACAATTAAGGCTCCCATCATCGTGCTGCTAAATAGGGCATTGGCTGCTAACAAATTCTCTTTTTTTACTAAAAGCGGGATGGCGGCTTGTTCTGCTGGCGCAAAAAACTGTGTCAAAGAGGAAATTATAAAAACAAATATCAACAGTACTACAAACTCTTTGGGGAAAAAAGGAATGCCTAATATCATTAGCCCCCGCACCACATCAGAGCCAACCATAATCAGCTTTTTCGGAAGGCGGTCAACAAAAACGCCACCAGCGGAACCAAATAAGATCGCTGGGATTGTAAACGCCACCATTAAAGTTGAGTACATGGAGTTTTCCGTTCCCGGAGGGTGCGGATAGTTTTCTAGCAAAGCAACCATCAAAACAAAAAAGACTTTATCTCCTAGCTGGGATATTAATTGCCCAATCCACAAGAGCATAAAAGCACGATTTTTGAGTACAGTGCCAAATCCATTATTAACAGCGGCCGGTTCAGTTGGGAACATTTAGATACTTGGGAATTTAGTGACTAAGGTCGATGGGGAACTGAAGTCAAGCGGTAGGTAGGCAAGTGAGCAGTAGGAAAATTTCACCCTATCACTCCATCACCCCATCACTCCACCGTAAAATCCCCGCTATTTCTCACTCCTGTTGGCTCATTCTGGTTTCCGGACTTTTTTGTTCATATTGTTTTACTAGCAAATGTAAAAATTCGGCTGCACTCAGGCGAACTTGCAATGGAGGAATATTAATAGACGAATCTATTTGCCAGCCTTTGACTGTTTGGGGCGATCGCCATAATGA
Source organism: Chroococcales cyanobacterium (assembly GCA_038259655.1). Classification (GTDB taxonomy): domain Bacteria; phylum Cyanobacteriota; class Cyanobacteriia; order Cyanobacteriales; family Nostocaceae; genus Halotia. The sequence continues at coordinate 4,739 of JBBSOP010000193.1, read as the reverse complement.
TAGATGTTCTACTGGTGGTTGAGCATAAAAATTATTTTGCCCACTACCCAGTAATGCAGAACTCCAGTGTGTGAAATAATCATGACTCAGGCGATGAATCGGAAAATTGCCCCATAATGGTACTCCCCATCCATCTATAGCAATAAAAGCTTTAACTTGACCGCCTAATAGTTGCCACTGCCAAGCTGCTGCGATCGCCCCGACTACACCAGCACTAAAACTAATGAATATAATTGGTGATTCTAATTTATTTCCCAGGCGATCGCGCATAAACTGCAAAATATGCAGTGATGATAAAGCCAACAAACCTTGCCCTGGAAAAACTATTATATTTTGACACTTTGAACTATCAGTACTTGAATCTAACCAACCTGATATAAAGCTTTGGGTTAAAGCTGGTTCATGGATTCCAGGGCAAATCATTATCCTTGTTTGTGATTTCGTGTTTAAAGATTTCACAATTTAAAAATTAATTTATCAGCATTTAAAATTACAATTTTTCTCAGTGTTATTTGGTAGATATAATTCAGCAAAATTTGTTTATGTATTCAAAATTGTGATTTAATTATCTGAAAATTTTATTCAGGTACTAAATACAGGATACTAGATAGTCTGCTTTTAAATACTCAGTATGTAGTAATAACCCTAGATATGTCTTTCGAGATATTGTTATCATTATTGTAGTCATCCTATCCCCCCGGATGGGATAGTAGTTCACGAGTCAGAGCTAAATTTGCTCTCTACTCTGGTTATATTGAGTGAGGAATTAATTGTGGTTGCCACGCCGGAAAAACTGCACGCTACCCACGAGCATCTACCAAGTCAAGATCGAGTAGCCGTATTACTTATGGGCTACGGCGAAGTCGAAAGCTACGAAGATTTCGCTAACTATAACGAACAAGCTTTAAATCTACTCACAGCAAAATTTGCACCAGTACCAACTTGGGTTTATCCTCCCTTAGCCAAGTTACTAGCATTATTTGATCGTCATGAGTGGGGACATACACACCATGATTTTATTTCCCCACATAATGCCATTTTTGAACAGCAACGCGCTGGGATCGAAAAGCAGTTACAAGCAAAATGGGGTGATAGCGTCCAAGTTTTCAAAGCTTTTAACTTCTGCGCTCCTTTTTTACCAAATCAAGTCTTAGCAGAAATTCACAATCAAGGCTTCGATAAACTTCTGATTTACCCCTTACTAGTTGTTGATTCTATCTTCACCAGTGGGATTGCGATCGAGCAAGTTAACAATGCTTTAGCTGAGATATCTGATGGTGAACAACATTGGGTAAAAGCACTGCGTTACATCCCTTCTTTTTTCAACGAACCAGCTTACATCGACTTGATGGCTCATTTGGTTGAGGAAAAGATTAATGCTGACTTAGCAACAGCTTATCTACCTTCTCAAATCGGCATTGTCTTAATGAACCACGGTTGTCCCCACAAAGCTAAAGGTTTTACCTCTGGGATTACCGAAAGTCAAGCATTGTACGATTTGGTTCGTGATAAGTTGATTAACCGCTATCCCTTAATTTCTGTGGGTTGGCTAAATCACGATACACCTTTAATTGAATGGACGCTGCCAAATGCAGAGCAAGCTGCTAATAACTTGATTCAATTGGGTGCAAAAGCGATCATCTTTATGCCAATTGGCTTTGCGACAGAAAACCACGAAACTTTACTAGATGTCCACCATATCATTCATACTTTAGAGAAAAAGCACTCTGATGTAGATTACGTGCAGATGGCCTGTGTCAATGACCATTCGGAGTTTTTGGCAATGGCTGCTGAGTGGGCGAATGCTCATATTGCTGAGTTGAAGAACGAGGAAGCTGCAACAGTTAACCCCCAACTAGCAGCCAATCATCACCATCATCATCACTAAAAAATTAAGAGTAGTGGTCTGTCCCATTAGTTCTGAGGGGACAATTAAGTTCGTAGTGAGTTAGCGCGGTCTTGGGGGTTTCCCTCATGAGCGACTAACGAACCCGAAGGGTCAGGACTAAAGTCCTGAGTTTTAAGCACTAAAGTACTTACTACAAACCAATCAAAATTAATGGGACAGACTAGTAGGGAGTTATGAGTTAATAATTTCCTACTCTTCATTTTTAACTTTCAAGCAATGCCTCTTAGCTTACGAGTGTTATCAACTAAACTTTGAGCAAATTGATCAAACCGTTGGGAAAGTTTTTCATCCAATAATTTACCTTCAGGATTAAAAGCACCCCAAGCTTGTCCAATGGCAATTTGTTCTGGGATCACCCACCCGTGTACCCATCGAATAATTAATCTGAGGTCATTGAGGGCGTTGCTATTAGATTGACCACCCAATACACTAATTAATCCTGTGACTTTATCAGAAAGTTCATCAAAACTCATCAAGTCTAGAGCATTTTTGAGCACACCACTAACGCCACCGTGATACTCAGGTGTCGCCAAAATTAATCCATCAGCGTTGCGAACAGCATTGCGTAACCGCTGAACGTCTGGATATTCTGGATACTCTTTTCCACCATTACAAAATGGTAACTTTAACTGCCGTAGATCTAATATTTCTACCTCTACACCTAAAGTTTCTACCCGTTGCGCTGCTACTTGCAAAGCTAACTGAGTATAAGAGTCGGGTCTTAAGCTACCACCAATGCCAGTAATTTTAACCATAATTCACAATTCACCCAGCAGTATTAACTAAATTGGCTGCCACAACCATATTCTAAAAAAGCGTAGTCATTATGACTATGATTATAGTAGCGATTTATCTTTTCATAGTCAAATTACAATGCCATTCAATTACCCAATTCTGATTTCTGACTTACCCAGTAATAAACGTTATAATTTCTACTCTACAAGCCTTGATATGTAATCATCCAACCAAAGATGAAAACTACCCTAAATTCAAGTATGCATTCCTTAAGTAACATGGGTAAAGTTTTGCGTAGAAGTTAAACTAGATTAGAAAATAGTGATTTCCAGTTATTGCGATTTTTGCTAGAAGAATAGGCATAAAACCAGCACTTGGCTGATGCCACCAGATAAGGGGTAATTATTATGAAAAATTTCGGGAAAAAGGCATTGATAAAACAGCACTCACCAAAGCGTGTTGCTTGGACTGGAGCATTAGCGGCAAGTTTAATCATGTTGCCGGGCATTTTTGGTGGTACTCCTGCCTTGGCGCAACAAAAAGCAGAGCGCGACTCTTTAACTTATGGTGAGTTGCTCAGAAAAACAGATCAAAACCAAGTTAAAAAAGTAGAGTTAGACGAAACCGAACAAATCGCAAAAGTATATCTCAAGGGACAACAGCCAAATACTCCACCAATAGAGGTGAGGCTTTTGAACCAAAATACAGAATTAATTAACAAATTAAAAGCAAAAAAGGTTGATTTTGGTGAAGTTTCGTCTGCCAACAGTAAAGCGGCTGTGGGGCTTTTAATTAATCTGATGTGGATTTTGCCACTGGTTGCTTTAATGCTCTTGTTTCTACGTCGCTCTACCAATGCTTCTAGTCAAGCCATGAACTTCGGCAAATCTAAAGCCCGCTTTCAAATGGAAGCCAAAACCGGAGTGAAGTTTGATGATGTCGCAGGTATTGAAGAAGCTAAAGAAGAACTGCAAGAAGTTGTTACTTTCTTGAAGCAGCCAGAAAGGTTTACTGCTGTAGGTGCGCGTATTCCTAAAGGAGTATTGTTAGTTGGCCCACCGGGAACTGGTAAAACTTTATTAGCAAAAGCGATCGCCGGGGAAGCAAGTGTACCATTCTTTAGCATTTCCGGTTCGGAATTTGTGGAAATGTTTGTTGGTGTCGGTGCATCCCGTGTCCGCGATTTGTTCAAGAAAGCCAAAGAAAATGCTCCTTGTCTGATATTTATCGATGAAATTGATGCCGTCGGCCGACAAAGGGGCGCTGGTATTGGTGGTGGTAACGACGAAAGAGAGCAAACCCTCAACCAATTGCTCACCGAGATGGACGGCTTTGAAGGTAACAACGGTATTATTATTATTGCTGCGACCAACCGTCCAGATGTACTAGATACAGCCTTGTTGCGTCCTGGACGCTTTGATCGACAAGTGATTGTGGATGCACCAGATCTCAAAGGACGACAAGAAATTTTAAAAGTCCATTCTCGCAATAAGAAAATTGATTCTAGTGTATCTTTAGATGCGATCGCTCGCCGCACTCCTGGTTTTACTGGTGCAGATTTAGCTAACTTACTCAACGAAGCGGCAATTCTCACTGCTAGAAGACGCAAAGAAGCAGTTACTATTCTAGAAATTGATGATGCCGTAGATCGGGTAGTAGCGGGCATGGAAGGTACTGCCTTAGTAGATAGTAAAAACAAGCGATTGATTGCCTACCACGAAGTCGGACATGCTTTAATAGGCACATTGCTTAAAGACCATGACCCTGTGCAGAAAGTTACACTCATCCCCAGAGGTCAAGCACTGGGGTTAACTTGGTTTACTCCCAATGAAGAACAAGGGTTAGTTTCCCGTTCTCAACTCAAAGCCAGAATTACTGCGACTTTAGGTGGTCGTGCTGCTGAAGAAGTTGTTTTTGGCAAGCCAGAAGTAACTACCGGTGCTGGTAATGACTTGCAACAGGTAACAGGTATGGCGCGGCAAATGGTGACAAAATTTGGGATGTCAGAATTAGGCCCTTTGTCCCTAGAAACTCAGAGTGCAGAGGTATTTTTGGGACGCGATTGGATGAATAAATCAGAATATTCTGAGGAAAT
>JBBSOP010000192.1:0-8663 GCA_038259655.1 Chroococcales cyanobacterium | reverse complement strand
GTTGTTTCTATGCATCTTCATATAGAACTGGTATCAGCTATATTCAAGACTTTGAACGCATTCAGATGAGAGGAACTAAAGGAAATGGATGTAATTCCAGCGATTGATTTATTAGAAGGTCGCTGTGTGCGACTATATCAAGGAGACTATGAGCGATCGCAAGTTTTTAGCGAAAACCCTGTTGATGTTGCAAAACAATGGGTATATCAAGGTGCTACTAGATTACACATAGTTGATTTAGATGGCGCAAAAGCAGGTAAAGTTGTAAACCTAGAAGCAATTGCAGCGATCGCTCAAGCAGTATCAGTACCCATTGAAATTGGTGGAGGATTGCGCGATCGCACCAGCATACAACAAGTATTTAATTTAGGCGTACAATGGGCAATTCTCGGAACCATCGCCGTAGAACAACCTCAGTTAGTACAAGAACTCTGCCAAGAATTTCCTAGCAAGATTATTATCGGTATTGATGCCCGTGACGGACTAGTTGCAACACGTGGCTGGTTAGAAACTTCAGAAGTATTAGCAACTCAATTGGCTGTACAAATGCAAGAATTTGGTGCGGCCGCAATTATTTATACAGATATCCACCGTGATGGTACTCTCTCAGGACCAAATTTAGAAGCTTTACGAGAACTCGCAGGTGCAATTTCCATTCCTGTAATTGCTTCTGGTGGAGTTAGTTCTGTTACCGATTTGTTGAGTTTGTTGGCGTTAGAACCACAAGGTGTAACTGGTGTAATTGTGGGTCGTGCCTTGTATACTGGCGATATTTCCCTACATGAAGCATTGCGAGCGATCGGCCCAGGACGGATTCAAGACATTCCACCAAATCTAGATTTTTCCACCTTTGCCTAAACTCAGCTTGATGATCTAAGTAATCAGATTTCTGGAATAGCAATTTCAATTATTGTATTACCAAAGAAATGGGTCTAAAGCCCCGTGCTTCTAGCACGACTTTAAAGTAATGAGTAATGAGTAATGAGTGGATGAAAAATGGGTATTTACTCATTACTTCTTACTTATTACTTATTACTCCAGAATCCCCGATCGTTTACGGCGGGGAGTATGTCAAATTTTACAAAAAATGGGTTTTCTCTTTGATAGAGACGTGAATATATAGCGTCTCTATTTTTTTACGTAATTTTTGTGACTTCTTGAGGAAAGGTCAATAGTCTTGTTGTATATAAAGTTATACCTAAATTCACAACTGAAATCTTATGTCTAGCCAACAACCAAATTCTAACCAACCATCTAAAAAACAAGTGAATGAAACAAACAAAAGCAGAAAAAAACCTCTAAATAATGGCAAACCAGGCAGAACAGACCAATAACCATTGAGGTAAATTATATTTATCTGAATCAATCAAGAATCCGCAGCTATTTAGCAATAGAAGCCGCAAAATAACCAAAAATATTCTTTACACATTGCAACCAAAGTGTTTTATAATTCAAGATGGTGTATGTTATATATGTTACTCTTTGTAAAGAAAATCTAAAGGAATCCATCATAGCGATCGCGTAGATGCACTGAAGTTAGATAATTGATTTAATCATGATATTGATACAAGCACAGGGTTAGACTTTTGTGATATCAATTTATACCAGTGAATCAACCAAATACTCTGCCGCGTCTGACATCGGGCAAATGAGCCGTATTTTAGTAGTAGAAGATGAAGAATTAATTCAAGAAATGCTAGTTGTAGCATTAGAAGAAGAAGGATATGGGGTAATTACTGCTCCAGATGGACGTTCTGCTGTTGAGTATCTGAAAAGTTTTGAACCAACCTCAGGAGAATTTCCTTTTGATTTGATTATTCTTGATTTGATGCTGCCTCAAATCAATGGATTGGATATTTGTCGTTTACTGCGTCATCAAGGAAACCCTGTACCGATTTTAATGCTCAGTGCCAAGGGTAGTGAAACCGACCGCGTTTTGGGGCTAGAAGTAGGAGCAGATGACTACTTGACCAAACCCTTTAGTATGCGAGAATTAGTAGCTCGCTGTCGGGCGCTACTGCGTCGTCAACGCTTAAGCACTCAGCCACAACTACCAGTACTAAAACATAAAGAAGTAACTTTAAATCCCCAAGAGTGCCGTGTGTCAGTTCGTGGGCAAGAAGTGAATCTTTCTCCTAAAGAGTTTCGCCTACTAGAACTGTTTATGAGTTATGCTCGCCGGGTATGGTCACGAGAGCAGTTACTCGATCAGGTTTGGGGACCAGACTTTGTTGGAGACAGTAAAACTGTAGATGTACACATCCGATGGTTGCGTGAAAAATTAGAGGAAGATCCTAGCCATCCAGAATACATTGTGACTGTGCGAGGATTTGGCTACCGATTTGGGTAATTTGTGGAGATAGTTGTTAGTTTTTATAAAACATAACATTACTAACAACTCAAACTTAAATGCTCTTATTGGGATTTTTTCTAGGTTTAGCGGTAAGTATTGGGTTGTGCATTTGGCAACAGACGCAACTAAGCCGCTACCTAGCGCGGGAGATTCAACCGTTAACCTCCCGTTCTTCTCAAATGCTGTTGCCATTGGTTCCTTCTTTGCAAAAGGCAATAGCAAGACTAAAGCAACAGCACCAAGATTTACAGCAGTCACTGCAAACTTACCAAGACCTACTGGATTTTGCACCATTGGGATATTTGCAGGTAGACGAAGAAAACCAGCTCCTATGGTGCAATCAGCAAGCACGAGAAATTTTGTATCTGCAAAAATGGCAACTAGGACAGATCCGCTTATTACTGGAGTTGGTGCGATCGTATGAACTTGACCATTTAATTGAGCAAACTCGCGATCGGCAAAAACCACAGACAAAAGAGTGGATATTTCACCCTCCTTGTGACAATGCGGTAGAAATGCCAAAAATCAAATCTTTAACTTTGCGAGCATCCAGTTTACCATTACCAGATGGTCAAGTAGGAGTTTTTCTAGAAAATCGCCAACCCCTAGTGGATATGAATCAAGCGCGAGATCGGTCTTTTTCTGATCTTGCTCACGAGCTGAGAACGCCACTAACTTCGATTAGTTTGGTTGTAGAAACTTTACAAAACCGTTTGGAACCACCCTTAAATCGCTGGATTGATCGGCTGACGCAAGAAGTTGATCGGCTGATTAATTTGGTGCAAAACTGGTTAGAACTTACCCAGATGGAAGCAACCCCAGCCATGCGATTGCAAACTAAAACAGTAGAATTGCGATCGCTGATTACATCTGTTTGGGAAACTTTAGAACCATTGGCACAGCGCCGAAAGCTATCTTTTAACTATTCGGGCCCAGAAAATATTTGGATTAAGGCAGATCAAGCTCGTATTTATCAAGTTTTTCTAAACTTACTAGATAACAGTATCAAATACAGTCATCCTGCTACTAGTATTCTTGTTCAAGCCGAAATTTTATCAGAAAAAGATCATTATGCAGATGATTCTGTTTCTCAGGTTTTGGAAATAAATCTTATTGATTACGGAGTAGGCTTTTCTGAGGAAGATTTACCCCATATTTTTGAGCGCTTTTACCGGGGAGATAAAGCACGCACTCACTCTCCATTAACAGAGGGTAATTCAGTAAAATCGATTGTTGGCAATGGTTTAGGTTTAGCGATCGTCCGGCAAATTTTGCTTGCACATGGTGGTTCCATCAAAGCTATGAACCACCCAGAAACTGGTGGCGCATGGATGCAACTTCAGTTTCCTGAAGTTGTGGCAAACTCACAACGCCAAGACTATAGTTAGAAATATCTTCACGTTTGAGATTACAAGTGTGAAAGCTGCTCTTTACAGTCCCAGTCCAGAAAGTCCCCAATTGGCACGCGCTCTAAGACGCTTAGAACGCGATGTATTGCGTATGGGGGCTTTGGTAGAACAATCATTTCGCCTCAGTCACCAAGCGTTATTTACTCGCGACTTAACAGCAGCTGAGGAACTTCCCAGATTAGATAAAAAAATTGATCGCTTTTATAGACAGATAGAATCAGACTGTACCTCGATCATGACACTACAAGCACCAACAGCTAGGGATTTGCGCTGCTTGAGTGCTTTTATGCAGCTAGTGCGAGACTTAGAACGCATTGGTGATTACGCGAAGGATTTAGCTGAGATTGCGATTAAAATTTTTCCTTATCCGCCTCATACTTGTTTGCCAGATATTGCAGTCATGTCCCACCACGCCCAAGCAATGCTAGCAACTAGCTTGGTAGCTTTGGCAGATTTGGATGAAGTCGGTGGACGAGGTTTAAAGCACCTTGATGACACCGTAGATAATGCTTATGAGAGTGTTTACCAGACTTTAGCCCAGCAACGGGATGTGCCAGGTGTAGTCGAGCCAATTTTGCTGTTAGCCCTGGCGATTCGTTGTCTAGAACGCATGGCAGATCATGCCACTAATATCGGTCAAAGAGTAGCATACATCGTTACAGGTCAACGTTCGTGAAGTAGCCACCGAATAACAAGATCCCCGACTTCTTTGAGAAGTCAGGGATCTGAGTGAGACTCTCACACAAAAAAATTAGTTAAATAACATACATTTCACTAAAAGCTTACCTGTTCTTAAACTTGCAGGATTAGAGTAGCCCAAGATCACCTAAAAATTACTTTTTGACTAGCTGATGGATCTGAAGATGTATCACAATTTTTTGGCTGCGATCGCATTGATCAATGCAAGCACGCAATTTAGGGGATCAACATTTGGAGATTCTTAAAAGTAAATCTACTTGAGAGGTCATAACGGAGATTCCCAAATTAAGTTAAATAAAAACTGTAGAAATTAGCATCTATTAAAAGTAGTAGATTGATAATATTGCGTAGTTTTTTTGAACAAGATTGCCTGACTAATCGCAGTAATTTTACCAGTTTGATTGCTAAAAAAAGTCTTAATTATGACTTCTACACAAAGAATAAGCAAACTTCAGATAACTATAAATAAGATAAATTTACTACACCCTTTATCTATGTATTCATCCAAATTAGGACTTACGCCAGAACTCTCTGAAACTCCTATTTCTCCGTGTCCTCTGTGGTTTAATTTTCCGTTACTTGTGGGTAAGTCCTGTAAGTAAAATATGAAATTTTTATGATATCAATATATTGATTAAATATAAAATCAACTCATTACCTTATCGAGTAATCGCAAGGTCAATGATATCAGTTCTTAGCATAGCTGCGAGCAACTAAATTATTTTAATCTATAATCTTAATTCAAATTTAATTATTTATATAGACCTAGCTTTTATTATCCAAGTTGTCATAATACCTTTAATTAATCCCATAATCAAACTCTATCAAACCCTTCCATAATGTCTTTTACAAGTCTTAATCCCAACTCTTCTAGTGCATCAAATAACCTTCCACTAAATGGACAGTTACCACAACAGTTATTTAGCCGCAGGGAAGTAATTCCACCACGCAATGATGTACTATGGCGCATTGAACGAGGTGTAGTTCGTACCGTTACTTGGAGTGAAGATGGAGCCTTTATTACTCTGGGGTATTGGGGACCAGGAGATTTAATTGGCTATGCTTTGTCCAACGTCAAACCCTACCATATTGAATGTCTAACGAGTGTAGAAGTGAGTATTCTGCCACCTCGTATTTGGCATTTAGATATTAATGCTTTATTATCCCACATTCAACACTCTGAAGAGCTTTTAAGCATAGTGCATCGGAAACCAATTTCGTTACGGTTATGGCAGTTTTTGGTATGGTTAAGTGAAAAATTTGGACGTAACGTAGAACAAGGCAAGCTCATTGATCTAAATGTTACCCATCAGGAGATATCAGAAGTATTAAACACAACTAGAGTTACAGTAACGCGGCTTTTACAGCAATTTGAAGAACAAGGAATGCTGTTACGTTACAAGCGTCGGATTATTCTACCTTTAGCAAATAAATTAACCAAAAATATAGTGTAAAAAAATTGTAATTGACTTGTGTTAATTAACGGGGATTCGGTATACTCATTCATGAGGTGCATGTGTAAATTCCCTTAAACTTAAGTGGTTAGGGATTTTACCATGAATTGAACTAGTTGGTGTGAGTAAAAACTTTTAAGATTATGACAAAATCATTCTGGAATCTTCTAAAGGTCAGTCCAGTTGTTGTCGCCGCTACATTTCTGGCTGCTAACAGTGCTTTGGCCGCAGAAGTAAATGAACAAGGAACGACTGTTGCCCAGTTGTCCCAAGAGTCAAGCGACATCGGTCAAGTGACATCCGTGTCTCAATTTTCGGATGTACAGCCTACAGACTGGGCATTTCAGGCTTTACAGTCATTGGTTGAACGTTATGGCTGTATCGCTGGTTATCCCAACGGTACTTACCGAGGCAACCGTGCTTTAACACGTTATGAATTTGCTGCTGGTTTGAATGCTTGTTTAGATCGAGTAAACGAACTGATTGCGACAGCTACAACTGACTTGGTAACGAAGCAAGACTTAGCAACATTACAACGCTTACAAGAAGAATTTTCTGCTGAATTAGCAACCTTGCGCGGTCGTGTTGATGCCCTAGAAGCGCGTACCTCGGAACTAGAGGCTAATCAGTTTTCTACCACTACCAAGTTAAAAGGTGAAGCTATCTTCGCCTTGGGTGGTGCTTTTGGCGACGAAAGAGTAAATGGTGGCGATTTACAAGATAATATCATTTTCGCTGATCGGGTTCGTCTGAGCTTGGAAAGCAGCTTTACAGGTCAAGACAAGTTGCAAGTGCGTTTAAATGCTGGTAATATCACGCCGTTTAGTGGTGCAGTCACAGGAACTAACATGACCCGGTTGGGTTTTGATGGCGATACCGGTAACAATGTTGGAATCGATAAAGTTAACTATGCTTTCAACCTCGGTCCAGCACGCGTTAAAGTTGATGCTACTGGTGCTGAAGTTTACGAAAATATCAACGTTTTTAATCCCGACTTTAAAAGCAGTGGTTCAGGTGCGCTTTCCCGTTACGGACGTTTCAGTCCCATCTATCGCACCAATTCTGGTGGTGCTGGTGTAACAGTAGAATTGAACCCCACAGGTGCTGTTACTTTGAGTGGAGCTTATCTGGCCAGCAATCCTAATAATCCTGTTGATGGTAGCGGTGTTTCCGATGGTAGTAGTACCGCATTGGCTCAAATAGCTTTTAAACCCAGCAAAGCTCTTAACGTTGGTCTAACTTATGCCTACAATTATCAAAATAGTGGCACTGGTGTAAACCTTTTTGGTAGCACAGGCAGTGCTTTGGCAAACAGACCATTTGGTAATTTTGCTTCCACATCCAACAATTATGGTGTGGAAGCCACCTTCCAGCCAAGTTCAAAATTGACAGTTGGTGGTTGGGCAGGTTACAGTGTCGCCACTGCTGAATCTGGCCCTAGCAAAGGAAAAAATGCAGATACTTTCTACTGGGCTACCACACTCGGATTGAAAGACTTTGGTAGAGAAGGGAACTTACTCGGTTTTATTTTTGGTCAGTCGCCAAGAATTACCGAAAGCGAGATCGCAGGGGGAGAAGATCCTGACACCTCTTATCATTTAGAAGCTCTTTACAAAATGCGCTTCAGTGACAACATTGCTATCACTCCTGGTGTATTGGTAATCTTCAACCCTGAACACAACGATGCCAACGATACGATCTACGTAGGTACAATCCGTACTACCTTCAGTTTCTAAAATTGAGTTATTGATTTGTGAAAAGCCCGCTATATAGCGGGCTTTTGCTTAAATAGAATTATAATCTTGTTGATTAGAGGTATCCATTGGAGGCCGATCGCTACTCCATGCCCACCAAACAAAACCACAGTTACACTTGTAAAATTCCTGCCATTTGCGACGATGGTCTTCTGTCATTACAGGCGATCGCCGATTGATCCAAACTTTTAGAGATGCTAGGCTACTTGAGTGGCATTTAGGACAGAAAAATCCATCAGCATGAATTGCCTCGTCTGTCCATTTAGGTGGGATGGGAGCAAAAGCGTCCATGTAGTTAAAAATATAGTCTTAATGGTTATTCAGAACTTTGAGGTTTTGAACTTAGGGTAAACGGATACCATCAAATCCCGTTACACAATCAAACTCTTCAAACATTAGCACGAAAAGGGGAATGGATGAGAGAGGGCGATCGCTGTTTGAAGATGATAAATTAACGATTCTCCGTTATTATCCAATAATTTTGCTTAACGTTACTGCCATTTTTCATTTAATGTTTGTTGCTGTTGTCTGAGTCTATCTTGTTGTTGCCTAAATTGTTCCTGCTGCTGTTGTTGTCGTAGTCTGAGTTGATCTTGCTGGTATGGAAACCTCAATTCATCTTGTTGTCTAAATTGTTCCTGCTGTTGTTGTTGTCGTAGTCTGAGTTGATCTTGCTGGTATCTAAATTGTTGCCACAATTGTTGAGGTTGTTGTTTTAATTCATCTTGGCGTTGGCTCCATTGCTGCTGTTGTCTTCTCAATTCTGCTCGCCGTTGTTCTTGCTGCTGTTGTCTTCTGAGTTCTTCTCGTTGTTGTTGTTGTCTTATTTGGTCTGGGTTTTGAGAAATTGTCTTTACGATTTCTGCCGACGCAGGAGAATTAATTAGAGATGCTATTGTCAGCATGAAGAGTGACAGCCCTAATTTAACTATCAATGATGACTTCAACATATATTTTTCTTGTGGATTGCTACTTAATAATGTAATATAACGTG
>JBBSOP010000191.1:0-8679 GCA_038259655.1 Chroococcales cyanobacterium | reverse complement strand
GTTCCCGCAGGGTAGCAATCGCTTTAACCACGGGATTATGTGATTACTTCGCTCCGTTATCACTGCGCTCGTAATGACGATTTAAGGGGTCTATAACGCCTGAAACCCTTTCAGATAGTACTTGTGTGTACACCGTAGCCACCGTGGGGGAGCAACTGGCGTTGAGAGGAATGGAAGCGGGGTTTTTAAAGCCGTCGAACTCACGTTAATAGGAAAGAGAATATTAGCAGCACATTTAAATGACGATAAATTAAGGAGAGAATTAGACAAATATTATCCAATTTCTTTACTACTGACCACTGACTACTGACGAAACTCTATCCTGCAAGTAGGATAGAGTTTTTATCTTGGTGCGAAATTTTTAGTCCAACTTACTCAAAATCATACTGACATCAACAGCTAACTTTTGGCCTAATTTCAGTAATTGGTTGCACTGATTACTATCTTCTTCATTGGCAACACTAGTCAAACACAAAGGCATAATTTGACTATGCAGACAGCTGAAGTATAGTTCTTGGGATCGCTCTAAGGAAATGCCAAGATTTAGCTGATATCCAACATCAATTAATCGCTCAAATAATTGGATATCTGCGTGAAAACTACCATTAGCGTCATGCAATAATTGCCAAAGCGATCGCGCAATTAATTGTTCTAACATTTGTTTGGCTTCGGGAACATTCAGCCGACAATGTAGATGTTTGGCTTCAGTGGCGATCGCTTCTAATTCTACAATGTGATTCCAATACAGTTGAGGTTCAGTGATGTCTTGCTCTAGCGATCGCAATGTCATCATACAGCGATAAGCTAAAGCAATTTCTGCTGCCACCTGCAACTCTTGTGGTACTTCTAATCCATCACGGTGGAATGCCATCAATACGCCATAATTTTCTCGATACGCCTGGGTATATAGTTGGTCTAAGCGTGTCAGAGTTTCCTGACTAATTAACCGCATAATTCGATGGCGTTCTTCAGTAAAGAGATTCTGCAAGCTAAAAGCTTCTTCTCCAAATAGCTGCGTCATTACCAAAATAGAGTGAGCTGCACTCGCTTGTTGCAACGCCCTAAACAGCTTTTCTTTCAATTGACTGTAGTCACGCCGTCCAGTAAATGGTTGAATACAACAGTGGAAGTCCCAGCCCCCCAGATGAAGAACAGCAAACACTAAATGTTCACTTTCCCAGGTAATTTCTGACACCATTTTCAAGTGTCCTACAACCAAAGTTAGCGATCCCATGCGTTGTAGCTGGTAATCTAACTCATTGGCAGTGTAGCAATAAACTCGCTTTTGGTAAGGCTGGGAATTTTGATTAGCAGCATTTTCTCCAGAGATGAAATTACGTGTTTCTGCTGGCTGGTGATTGTTGAATAGTGAAGTAATAGCGTAATGAGCTGCAACTTGTTTAAAACCCACCTGAGCAGTTAGCACTAGTTGTCGATAAATTTCCGCACCATGCTGGAAACTTGCAACATTACTAGGGGCTAAACCTAGGCGTTTGAGAAAGCCTTTTTCCAATTGCACACCAGCCACATCTCCTGCTAGTTCCAAAGCACGGGCGGCGTAACGCAAAATCTGTGTTCCCTCTGGACGAGAAATTTCTTCAAAAAACCATCCACAACTAGTGAACATGAATAAAGCATGACGCTGCATTTCTAATAAGCGCAAAGCGTCTACTTGTTCGGCTGCTGTGAGTTTGTGGGTTTGATGGTGAGACAGGAAACGGCTAACATTGTCAGGAGAGCGATCGCGCAATACTTGAACATATTCGTCTCTTGCTAGCCAGGGATCATTAAAAAGCTGTTTGCCACATTCCTCGTATACCTCTGTTAATTGATCCCGTAGCCAATTTAAAGCATCTCGTAGAGGTCGCCGCCATTTTTGATGCCAAACACCGCCTTCACCACCGCAACCGCAGTCATCTTGCCATCTATCTACACCGTGGGCGCAACTCCAGGCTGTAACTGACTTTAATTCTACTTCCCAACTGGGAGGATTAAGACTGAGGTAGTGGGCAAAGTTCGTTACTTTCCAACCATGTTGGGGAAACTCATTGATAAAAGCGTAGGCTAAAGTTTTTTCAGTTCCTTTCTTGTGGTGTCCAAAGGTTTCGCCATCTGTCGCCACAGAAATTAATTGTGCTGGACGATGATCCCCGCGTACAGCTGAACCAATGCGTCCGGCGAAGTGATGGGAATTATAAACGACATCACTAAAACCCATGTCTCGTGAAATCGGGCCATCGTAGAAGAAGATATCAATGTAAGGACGAGAGTCATCATTACTTCCATTCCCTTCATTGATTGTGCTAAGGGGTGAAGATGAATTGCTGAGTGTAGGCTTTAAATAACAGCGATAAGGACGTGTGGGATCAATTTGACTACCGCCAACTTCATGCCATTCCGGCTGAGAATGATCTTGGCTGGGTAGGGGACGACAACGCTTGGCCTGAGATGGTGCAAGGATAATAAAGCGAATACCTTCGGCAACTAAAGCTTCTAGAGTGGCATAGTCTACGCCGGCTTCAGCTAACCACATGCCTTCGGGATCACGACCAAAGCGGGAACGGAAATCTTCTTTACCCCAGCGAATTTGAGTATATTTATCGCGCTCGTTAGCCAGGGGCATGATGATGTGATTGTATACTTGCGCGATCGCATTGCCGTGACCTTGCAAGCGCTGTGAACTCTTGGTATCTGCCTCTATAATCCGCTGATATACTTCCATGTCGTGGCGTTCTATCCATGACATCAGCGTCGGGCCAATATTAAAGCTGAAATACTCATAATTATTCACGATCCTCACGACTTCGCCTCGGTCATTTAAGACTCTGGCAAAGGCATTTGGGCGATAACATTCCCAGTGGATGCGCTCATTCCAATCATGGAAAGGTGCAGCACCAGGTTGGCGCTCAATCGCGTCCAGATAGGGGTTTTCCCGTGGGGGCTGGTAAAAGTGTCCATGTACCGTTACATAAACACCATTCGCCTTGCTCAGGGGATCGCTCTGGTGAGTATCTTTATCAGTATCAGTTAAATTTGATGTAAATGTTGAGCCAGAACTAGCTGGCATTTCAGCAGCAGAAGTCATGTATATTTATCCAAAACAAAAAACTTACATTTGTGCCGAAAACATTGTATTTAAACCTTTCTACAGAGGTTTGAACACAAATTCCGGTATATACGCAAACTATGTGTATAGAATATCAAATCTCCGAGAAAGCTATCTTACTAAAGTGGGAAATCTGCGTTATCGCACAGCGCTTTCCTATAGGCTCAAAATAATCAGCCAATAAAAAATTTAATTGTCTTTTAATACATTAAACCCCATTATTGATGTGAAATATCGGCTGAAATTAATAGTTTTACTAAAAAAGATTGCAAAATCTCCATAAGTTGCAATTTTATTTTACATGTCTGGCAACAGTAAATAGGATAATCTCTCAATCGATTCATAGACAGTTGAGAGTATCCTAGAGTCTGGTTGCAAGCCTCAAATATCTTGATTGATCACAGATATCTGTGAATGGTACTCTCACATTAAGGTAGCAAATGTCAGGTAAAAATGCTCTTTTTCTAGTTTTCTTACTATTTATCCCAGTTTCTTTAGTAGCCCACTTTTTGGAATGGGGAGACTTAATAGTTTTTATCACAGCTGGTTTAGCAATTCTGCCCTTAGCAGCCTGGATGGGTACAGCCACAGAAGAAATTGCTGTAGTAGTTGGTCCAACATTGGGGGGATTGTTAAATGCCACCTTTGGCAATGCGACAGAACTGATTATAGCTTTAATCGCCCTGAATGCGGGGCTAGTGAATGTTGTCAAAGCCAGCATCACCGGATCAATTATCAGTAACTTATTGCTGGTGATGGGTTTTTCCATGCTGTTAGGTGGACTACGCTACAAAGAACAGACATTTCAGTCAACTGTGGCGCGGGTAAATGCTTCGTCGATGAATTTGGCAGTAATTGCCATGCTGCTACCAACGGCGATGAATTACACCTCAGTTGGAATTAACGAAAAAACCCTGCAAAATTTATCTCTTGCCGTTGCAGTCGTGCTAATTGTAGTCTACGTTCTCACACTGCTGTTTTCGATGAAAACTCACGCTTATCTATATGATGTAGGTGTAGCAGAAATCGAAGCAGAAGAACCCCCTCATACCAAACCTAACATTTGGCTGTGGGGTGGTGTGCTGTTAGTATGTACCCTACTAGTGGCACTAGAGTCAGAATTATTGGTCGATACTTTAGAAGTGGCTACATCCCAACTAGGTTTAACATCGCTATTTACAGGGGTAATCTTAGTTCCCATCGTCGGTAACGCCGCTGAACACGCTACAGCCGTCAGCGTAGCCATGAAAGATAAGATGGATCTTTCTGTATCGGTGGCTGTGGGATCAAGTATGCAGATAGCTTTATTTGTTGCTCCTGTTTTAGTAATCGCAGGGTGGATAATGGGTCAACCGATGGATTTGGATTTTAACCCTTTTGAATTAGTGGCTGTGGCTGTATCTGTGTTGATTGCCAATAGCATTAGTTCAGATGGTAAATCAAATTGGTTAGAAGGCACTTTACTATTAGCTGCATACGTAGTACTGGGTTTTGCCTTTTATTTTCATCCAGTCATCGATGGCATTGGGTAATTATTACAGCGATCGCTTTTTAATTTAACAGAGAGCGATCGCTTTCTGCTCATAGGTAATTCTTTAACTTTTTAATACATGGGAAATCATGCTTGAGAAATCCAAATGAAGTCGAAATTAAAAACGGCAATTTGGAAATACAAAAACTTTATCTATATATATACTGCTTAGGGTAGAATAAATTTTTTCTTATCTAGAGTTTATTATTGTTGACAGGATAAACACAGAAAGCAGGACAACCAGTGGATTAATGATCCACCCTTTCAGCAATCACTGATGATTGTCATCAGATGGTGGCAATTTGTTGAGTTGTAAGTACACACCATTCCGGAATTATAGCAATTTTTCTGTCAAAGGGAATATGGGTGTTATTAACATCAAATGCAATGAATGATATTGTCCTGCTGATGACAGGTGTGTTGATCACAAAACAACCATCTCCGTCCGATTTACTTCAGCAGTCTGTGATTCAGCTAGATGATGGCGTGCAAAAGTCCACAAAGAATCACTTACATAAAATAGTTCCAACTTCCAAGATTGCGCCACCTGAATTTATACAGTCAGATGAGAGTCCCCCAGATACTCGATTAGCAATCAAGCCTGAGCATCCAAAAACTCTGATGAGTAAGACAGATAAAAAGCTTGTCAAAGACTTATATAGTTTGGCCCAGTTCCAGCATTTCCAGGCTGTAAGGGTAAAGTTTCCTAGTGAACAACGCCTCATAGCTCAACAAAGTCGTGACAAAATTGTTGTGACAAAATTTCAAGGGATACGTTTTTCTAATAAACAACGTCTCATAGCTCAACAAATTGATGACGACATTGTTGTTGCAAACAATCCCAGGTTTAGTAACCCCACTGTACCAACTCTACGTTTTAATAGTTCAGGTCTTGCTGTGAGAATATTGCAACGATTGTTAGTTGCTAATGGTTATGCTATTCGAGTTGATGGGGTATTCGGTGCGCTAACAGAAACTGCTGTTAAGGCATTTCAAAACCAGCAAAATTTAGTTGTTGATGGCATAGTGGGGCCGAGAACTTGGCATTATTTGACAAGATAGTAACTTAATGGGCATAGGGCATGAATAAGAGGAATTGGGAACAAAGAGAATTGGAGAATGGGGGAAAGAACTGTCCCCTTGTCTCCCTGCTCCCTGCTCCCCTGCCTCTGTTTGACTACCGATACTGATGCTGTTCTAGGAGCTTTTTAGCTGTGGGTTTGTAAATTAAATAGAACAACGATTCAATGTAACGCAACAAATCCTCTCGATTTTCTTTTGAGGTAAAGTTCCAAAAGCCATAAATCCGCGCTAATGATAGCAGCTTGCTTGTATGAATTTTCCAAGTGTATGTGCTGTAAACCCGGTCAATGGCTTTAAGGGAAATTTCCTCCCAATATTGAGGATTATGCTCACATTTAGTCACAAATTCTAGAATTTTTGTAGCTGTTTCCTCTAAATTGGTCGGGTTAATGTAGAAGCCATTGACTTTATTTTGAATAATTTCTAGGGGGCCACCGAATTGGGTGGCAAAAGTTGGTAATCCTGAAATCATCGCTTCTAGAATTGTTAAACCAAAAGCTTCAAACAAAGCTGGTTGGACAAATATACCTTTGTGATCGGCTATGACTCGATAAATTTCCCCAGAATCATTTTTGGAGAGACGCACACCTAGCCAACGAATCTTGCCGTGGAGATTGTACTCGTCAATGGCGTGGTAGAGTTTAATAATTTCGTCGCGTTCTTCGTTGTCGCCTGATTCTTCTACGCGTAATTTCCCAGCTACTAAAATTAAGTTGCAATGCTCTTGCAATTCTTTACTTTGACCAAAGCATTCTGCTAAACCTGTGAGGTTTTTAATTCGGTCGAGACGCGCCATTGAAAAGATCGGGCGCTTGCTGGGATCATCAAGTTTGCCAAATATTTGGGAAGGATCATCAAGAGTAAAGAGTATTTCCGCCAGGCGATCGCTATCTTCTTTTACTCGGTCTTCAGTCCGGGTGTAAGGAAAATAGGCATTTTCGTTTACCCCAGGCGGTACAACGTTAAATTTGGGGCTAAATAGTTCAACTCCATTCACGACATGATACAAATCCGGCATCGTGAAGCACTTGTATGACTCATACTGTCCCACACTGTCGGGTGTCCCAACAATTTCTTGATAAGTGCTGCTAACTACAAAATTGGCAGCATTCATAGCAATTAAATCAGCGGTGAATTGCAATGAAAAATGATATTTCTCTTCTAAGTCTTGCCAATAGAGGTTACTAAACAAATATTTAGATTTTTCCAAAGCGTGGGCAATATTACACTGAGTAACGTCCATCCGCCGCGCTAATAGAAACGCTATTAAATTACCATCAGAATAATTACCTACGATTAAATCAGGTGTCCCATGAAATTCTCCTAACAGTTCTTTTTGGGAATCGATCGCGAAAGTTTCTAGGTAAGGCCAAAACTCAAACCGAGAAATCCAGTTTTGAGTCATGTTGGGATTGAAATCTCGCAGAGGTACTCGCAAGATCCAAGCATTTTCTGTGCCGTAGACTTTTTCTAGTCGTTGATTGCAAAGAGTCCCATCGCTGTTAGGAATCAGGCGGGTGAGAATAATTACCTTTGGCTCGACATTTAGTCCTTCTAACCCAGCTAGCACAACATCTTCTTGGAGTTGCTTTTCTAGATTCTTAGCTTGGTCGAGGACATAAACTACTTGACCACCAGTATCAGGACGACCCAACACTCCTTCTTGGCCAAACCAACCGTGGGCGGAGACCAAAACGATTCTAAAAATCATGGGGACGCGAGAAATGAAGGCTTCTAGCGTTTGCGGATCGGGAGAATCGATTAATTCATCTAAAATATTCAGCGTCTCTTGGACACGCCCAGCTGTATTACCCCAACCCGGTTCAAAACCCATCATTTGCAATTGAAAGCGCAATTGTTCGTAGGGTTCATCTTCAGGGCGATCGCTGACAAAACCTATGGCTTTTTTAACTTGTTCGGAAAGTTGCTGCTGTGTTTGAATGCGATCGTTGATCAGCAGTTGGAAACCGTTGTAATGGTGTAGACGCAAGAAATTTAACAAACTTTCTAGCCATTGTTTAGCGTCTTGAAAAAGTTTGCTTGATAGATAACGGTTAAGAAATTGCACCCCTTTACCAATATTTTTTGGATCGCGGATTGTGGGGGTATAGTCATAGAACGGGCCGAAATCTAGTTCTAGTAAATCACCTTCTTGGGGTTGAAATTTATTCACCAAGCGATCGCGCAGATCTAACAGTTCTTCTACTGTTATTGGCTCAATATCTAAGTCTGCTGTCAACCGATACACTTCTTGACTAGCAATCTTAGGACGAATGATGAAACAAAGGTTTGAGTCCTCTTTAATAATTTCTTGAGTGTAGTAGATTAATTTGCCTAAGTGAGAAGAAGTATAAAAATTTTCGGGCTTCTGAGACTTAGAACAGTATTCACCAAATACATTAAGTATGTCGTTCCGCAGCAAGTAATTTTGGTCATGCTGGCGTAATTGACTCATGAAAGAACGCAAATCACTTTTTTCTTCGCTATCCAGTATTGCTTGGATCAATTCAGACATGTGTACCCCTAAAAATGATTTCGTATTTTTGACTTATCAGGCAGAATTAAGTGCCTACCTTTTCGTCTAATCGCACATAAACACGAATCAACATAGATAAACTACTATCTTTGTTTCCCTCAGGCAGCGGCTCTCCATCAGGCGTTTAAATTCGTGTGACTCTTTACCTTAAGATACTAAGATACTAATAATATCTATTACTCAGTATTTTGTTACTCTAACTAAAGGTGTACAATTTACTATGCTTTTGGAAGATAAAATACATGTAATGATCTTTTCACAAAGGTTTCAAGGTATTTATTTTGGCTCTTCCGTAGGTGTTATGCTAAACTTCAAAACAAAATTAGGTATTTCCCTTTAAAATCAAGGGTTTCAGGCAGTTAGAACCTAGATTTTATCGCAACAGATCAAACGTCAAGATTAAAAGCTGTATTCATTGCCCAG
>JBBSOP010000190.1:0-8708 GCA_038259655.1 Chroococcales cyanobacterium | reverse complement strand
CAGCTTAATTGAACTATAGCTTAGGGTTAAGATCAACGACAATAAGTAACCCTACAGACTAAAGTCGTCATTTCATTGATTTTTCATGAATTTTTAAGCAAATTCGTAGCGGTTTTTACCCAGATGCTTAGCACGGTACATAGCGGTATCTGCTTGTTTAATCAATATCTCCGTGCTTTGACCATTAAGGGGATAAATACTAATACCAATACTGGCAGAAATTTTAGTGGTATATCCATCTAAAACAATTGGTTCGGTAATACATCCTAAAATTTTTTCGGCAACCTTAGCAGCTACTTGCTCGTTAGGAATTGCCCGTAAAATCACTGTAAATTCATCACCACCCAAGCGGGAAACAGTATCACTACCACGTAAAGAGTTATTGAGTCGCTGAGCGATGGTTACTAAGAGGCGATCGCCTATTTCATGTCCGAGGGTATCGTTGACTTGCTTAAAGCCATCGAGATCAATAAACAGCAATCCTAGAGATAAATTATTGTCTTGGGCCCAAACTAAAGACTCGTAAAGTTGTTCTGCGAAGAATTTGCGATTAGATAGCCCTGTGAGAGGATCGTGATAAGCCAGATAACGCAAATGCTCTTCTTTGCGTTTAACAGTGCGGATAAATTCATACTCTTTGTGTTTACGCTGAGTAATATCTCGAATTATCCCAACTAAAAAGAAATTACCCGCTGCGTCTTTGTGGAGCGATCGCTTAGTAGCAATTAAATGAGTTTTTCCAGTTGCATCAGTAAACTCTTCTTCGTTTTCCCTAGATTGTTCAGTCCGAAAAACTAGTTCATCCTGCTGTCGAAACACATCAGCTTCATGGACAGGAAAAAAGTCATAGTCTGACTTTTCAATTAATACAGTATTAGGATAGCCAATTAATCGACAATATGCTTCATTTAACACAATCCATTGATGCTGTTTATTTTTGACAAAAATGGGATCAGCGATCGTATTGATTACTTGCTGCAAAAACTCTTTGGAACGTTTCAATTCTTCTTTAATATGAGCAATATGAAAAATTACCCAAATAGCTGAAATTCCAAAAGTAAGCAATGAAGGAATTATTGGTATCCACCAACCAGTTAAAAAAGCCAGATATCCACTTAAGATTAAGGCTAGATAAGAAAGTAAAATATTAAAGATACTTTGCCTTTGGGAGCGTACTTGCCATGTCATTACGGCTCCCAAATAAGACCAAGTAAAAATCCACAAAGATGCCCATAGCTGAGACCATGTTTTTAATAAAGGTCGTCCTTCAAGCGCAGATGAAATCAACTCACTGATAAAATAAGCTTGGAGTTCAATACCTGTAATCGGCTCGGCTGCACCCATCAGACGACTAGATTGGGGAATAAACACAAAATCTTGAAGACTAGGAGCAGTGGAACCAATCAGTACAATGCGATCGCTAATCAGGTTTTTGTCTACTTTATTGGCTAGTACATCACTCATAGTTACCTGTCGATAACCACAAAATTTTCCAGATGAGCTATTTTTACAGCCTGGTTTAGGAAAATTGGACAAAATTTGGTAGCCTCTGTCATCAGCTCTCACGTAAGCACCATCATTTGCCTGAAAACGAGGAAATACCGCCTTACCCAACTGTAAATACTCAGAGTTACTGACTGCTTTTTTTGGAGTAATTCCCTCTGATTTTAAATACAATAAAGCTAGCTTGAGTGCAAAGCTTTCGTGTAACTTGTTATTAACGTGCCAATACAATAAGCTGCGGCGTATTTTGCCATCAGGGTCAAATAGTACATTATTAAAACCGACTTGCTCTGGATTCAGTCCTTTTGGTGGTCGAACACCAACGTTTTTATTTTTATAATTGTTATTTTTCTCATTTGCTAACAGTTCAATACCAATCAAGTTCGGCATCGACTGATAAGCATCAAGCAGTTTTTTTTTACTAGAATTTACAGCCAAATTATTACTAGGTACTTCCAAATCACGGTAGATATCTAAGCCAATAGCCCGTGGTTTATAAACATTTAATTGTTGTAATAGTTGAGCAATTATAAAATCTGGAATTGGCCAACCGACTTTGCGTAAATAAGTCTCATCAATTACTACAATAGTAATGCGATGATCTAGCTGTTCGTTTGGACGTAAACGAAAAAATTGATCCAAAGCCCCTAACTCGAATGATTGCAATAATCCCACACTTCGTAAAAGTAGGATGCAGATTGCAACGATAGAGGCAGTAATCAATTCTCTGTGTCCTCGACCAAGCGATTGTTTTAGTCTCAACATTAACTTTACAAGACGCTTGCCTAACTGCTTACTTATTCCCATAATCTAGTGGGGAAAAAAATTCTTTGTTTTTTAGAGTTGTCGACTTATTGGCAAATATAGCTCGTGCAGGAACTATATAGTCCTAAGCAAATCAAAAATTTGTAATTGGGTATTGGACTAAGAATATTTCATCCAACAAAAAAGTCAACTGGAAGAAAAGATCTGCGTTCAACCAGTTGACTATTGAGCATGAAAATCTAAATTGCCAAAAAGAATCTTGCTTGAGAAAGTTACTTGAAATATTTGAAGTTGCTTAGACCCGTATAACCAGAAACTTTTGCCAATTCTTCTAGGTTTTGTACTCCACTGTAGCTTTTACCATTAATAATCCACGTAGGGAAACCTTCTATTTTCGCTGCTTTACATAATTCCGGTTTACCTTTTGGGCTATCAGCAGCGCATTCTACCTTAATATTATTGTCAATGATCTGTTCAGCTTCTTTACCGAAAAGTAGTTTTTGTTCATGGCAGTGGGGACACCAATAAGCACTATATTCCTTAGCACCTATCTTCACTAAATGGCGGGCTAGAGCAATTTCAGCTTCACCAGAAGTTGTAGTTATTTCCCAGCCAAATTCTGGGTTAGGTTGCGCTTGAGGAACAAAGTTAATTTTCTCTAATTGTCCGGGAGTTCCAACTGTACTACCTGTTTGATTGACACCAGCATAAACGCCTAAAGTACCAATCAGCGTTACCATCCCCACAATAATAGCGGTAAAAAAGATTTGTCCAACATCCTCCCAAGTACGTCCGATAATCGTCAATACTAAAAGACTTAGGGAGAATAAAGCCGAACCAATACAGTAAGGACAAATAGCTTTGATTTGAAATGCCAGCAAGTACATTAAGTAGCCACTGAAAACTGACATGGCGATCGCCCCTACCAACAGCAGCCACCACGTCCAGTTTTCTAGTTGTTTACTACTATTATTTTGCTCTGATTTCAACACCAAGGGCGCTAGGGCAAATATCACCATACTGGTGTATGCCAAAAACCCAAATAAGGCTAAAGGCTGGCCTAAAACTGTTGCCCAAGGACTGGAAAGTACATCATTACAGCCTTTGACACCAGCCTGTGCTACACAAGCGGCGCTACCTCCTGTTATTTTTTCGATGGTGAGATAGCCAGTTGTTAGCGCACCAAAACCGGCGATCGCGGCAATCAACAGACGCGACCATTTATGAATCCAAGGAGTAGAACGGCGGCGAATCATAAACTGCTAATTGAGGAATGGGGAATGGGAAAGAGGTATGGAAAAGAGGAATTGGGGCAGGGTGCAGGATGCACACTTCGGCTTACTTCGGCTGCGCTCAGTACAAGACGCTTAGCGATGGGGGGATGAAGAAAAATTACCTCTTTCTCCTTTTCTCCCTGCCCCCTGCTCCCCTGCTTTTCTCATGCCCCTAGTCACTAAGAATGTAACTTTACTTGTTCTACTGATTTACTTTCACTTTTAGAGTTCCAACTGCGATGTGCAGCTTCCACAAATTGGCTGACGCGAATTGGGTCAATTGGTTGCTCAATTCGGCCTTGGCGTTTCAGAGAACTGGAAACAATTACACCATCTGCTGCCTGCATCAGTGTAGCAACATTTTCCCAGTCGGCTCCACTACCGATGAATACTGGAGTGCCGTTTGCTGCGCCACAAGCTAGTTCTAAATCTTCTAGGTCAGGAGGACTACCTGTAGCCCAGCCAGATAAAATCACCGCGTCTGCTAAACCCCTTTCAATAGTATCTTTTACAGCAACTGTCAGATTTGGGGAACTCAAAGGACGGGCGTGTTTGACCAACACATCAGCCATGATTTTGACGTTGCAACCCAATTCGCGCCGATAACGCAATAATTGATGGGCTTCTCCCTCTATTAATCCCTGATCAGTTGCCATTACCCCTGTTAGAACATTGACGCGGATAAATTGTGCTTGCACACAGCTGGCGATCGCCATTGCACTTTTAGCATCGTTCCGCAAAACATTTAAGCCTATGGGCAACGTCACCAAATTTTGTATTCTTTGCACCACAACAGTCATAGCACTAACAACTGCCGGATCTACTTGGTTTTTGGTAAACGGCGCATCGAAAAAATTCTCCACAATAATGCCATTAACCCCACCACTTGCTAGGGCTGCTGCTTCTTGTTCGGCGCGGTCAATCACCGCTTTCAAAGTACCTCCCCAACGGGGCGAGGTAGGTAGTGGGAGTAGGTGAACTACGCCAATAATCGGTGTTCGAGTTTTAAATATCTGATGTAAGTCCACGTCTTTTAAATCCGCTTTGCGGAGTCAATAGTCCACCAGTCCAGAGTCTAAAATTTTTTGGCTATTGACTATTGACTCTTGACTTTTAATTAACTAGTACAGCACAGCGGAAATAAAGCCACTATTTCAAATAGTTAAAAAGTCCAAATTATCAGACTTTTGACTTTTGCGTAGCGGTACTAGTCAAATGTGTTTTACACTGGTTGTCTCACTGCCTCTCTCCGAAGATGGAATTTGGCGTAAAACCTCCCATAAGATATGTTAAGATAAAACCTGGCTACAACAAGAGGAGTTTGCCACTCACAAGACGCAAGGCAGCTTCCCGTAGTTTAGGCATCTCGTCCGCGCATTGTCGTAGACTAAGCCAGAAGCTCCAGGGTAGCATTACTGCTTTATTAGGCGTAGTCGCAAGTGCGATTTCCCTGAGGGTAGCGACTTCTCACAACAAGCCCTTTGGGCGGCTTCCCGACGGGTAAATTAACAACGCATACGCTTTTGGTAATGTAAAATACCAGCAAGCAATTTGTTAAAAAACATTAAAAGTGTCAAATGTACCCAAAGACACTCTATTTTACCTGGGAAACAGACTAAATAGTAGAAATATCATATCATGACCTCAAATCATCAAGGTCATAAGTCCACAAGCAGTAGCTAGACGTGGAATATTTCTATTCGAGACTTAAACGCCGAAATTATAAGGGTACTAATTATCAAGGGCAGAGTCATCGCGTTTTGTGTTTGACTACAAAAAAACCGGAAAATATTTTCAAACTATGGGTGAAAAGCCAACAATTGCAATTTCCCACTTGGGCTGCGAAAAAAACCGAATTGATACAGAACACATGTTAGGACTGCTTGTAGAAGCAGGTTACGATGTAGATACAAATGAAGAGTTAGCAGATTACGTTATTGTCAATACATGTAGTTTTATTGAAGCGGCAAGAGAAGAATCTGTCAGAACTTTGGTAGAGTTGGCAGAGTCAAATAAAAAAATTGTCATCACTGGCTGTATGGCCCAGCACTTCCAGGAACAATTATTGGAAGAGTTGCCGGAAGCAGTTGCTGTGGTGGGAACAGGTGATTATCACAAAATTGTCAATGTAATTGAGCGAGCAGAACAGGGAGAACGGGTCAAACAAGTTAGTGTAGAACCAACTTACATTGCTGATGAAACGACACCGCGCTACCGCACCACAACAGAGGGTGTTGCCTACTTGCGAGTTGCTGAAGGATGTGATTATCGTTGTGCATTTTGTATTATTCCTTATCTACGAGGAAACCAGCGATCGCGTACTATTGAATCTATAGTTGCCGAAGCCAAGCAGTTAGCCTCTCAAGGCGTACAAGAGATAATTCTCATTTCCCAAATCACTACTAATTATGGTTTGGATATTTACGGTAAGCCTCAGTTAGCCGAATTACTCCGTGCCTTGGCAAAGGTAGATGTACCTTGGATTCGAGTACATTATGCCTATCCCACCGGATTAACCCCGGATGTGATTACAGCGTTCAAAGAAACACCTAACGTTTTACCCTACCTGGATTTGCCTCTGCAACATTCTCATCCAGAGATTCTCCGCGCTATGAACCGTCCTTGGCAAGGACGTGTGAACAATGAGATTATTGATCGCATCAAAACAGCGCTACCAACGGCAGTATTACGGACAACACTTATAGTTGGTTTCCCAGGAGAAACTCAAGAGCATTTTGAGCATCTACTAGAGTTTGTGCAGCGGCATGAATTTGACCATGTTGGTGTTTTCACCTTTTCACCAGAAGAGGAAACCCCTGCCTATAAGCTACCTAATCAGTTGCCACAACAAGTGATGGATGAGCGTCGGCACAGAGTTATGGAACTCCAGCAGCCAATTTCGCAAAGAAAAAATCAGCAGGAAATAGGCAAGATTGTTGATGTCCTGATTGAGCAAGAAAATCCTGAAAGTGGGAAATTAATTGGTCGTTCAGGTAGATTTTCCCCAGAAGTCGATGGTCAAATTTATATCGAAGGTCAAGCGAAGTTAGGAACCATCGTGCCGGTAGCGATCCACGGCGCTGATACATACGACCTTTACGGTCAAGTTGTCAATAACTAAATTGTCATTTGTCAAAATTAGATGACTCATGACTAATCTAAAAATAAAAACTAAACCTAGGAGATTTGATGAATCTTTCGTTTCCAGAATTAGGCATTTCACAAGAACGTGTTGAGCTATTAGAAACAATCGGCTTTACCGAACCTACAAATATTCAAGTCCAAGCCATTCCTCAGCTGCTAGCAGGTCGGGATGTAGTGGGTCAATCCCAAACAGGAACAGGTAAAACAGCAGCATTTACGCTGCCAATTTTAGAACGGTTAGATGTTAACCAAAGAGCAGTGCAAGCGCTGGTTTTAACTCCAACTCGTGAGTTAGCAATTCAAGTTCACGATGCCGTTGCTCAATTCATGGGCAATGACGGATTGCGATCATTAGCAATCTATGGTGGACAATCAATTGATCGCCAAATATCACAACTCAAACGTGGTGTTCACATGGTTGTGGGTACACCAGGACGGATGATAGATTTGCTAGATCGCGGCTGTCTAAAACTCGATCAAGTGAAGTGGTTCGTGTTAGATGAAGCCGATGAAATGTTGAGCATGGGCTTTATCGACGATGTGATCAAAATCTTGTCTCAAGCACCCGTAGATCGCCAAACAGCTTTGTTTTCAGCAACCATGCCGCCATCAATTCGGATGTTGGTAAACAAATTTTTGCGATCGCCTGCGACAATTACTGTCGAACAACCAAAAGCTGCTCCCAATAAAATCAATCAAGTAGCTTATCTCATCCCCCGCCATTGGACAAAATCTAAAGCTTTACAACCAATTCTGGAAATGGAAGATCCAGAAACAGCTTTAATCTTTGTGCGTACCAGACGCACAGCCGCAGAACTCACCAATCAATTGCAATCTGCCGGTCATAGTGTTGATGAATATCACGGTGACTTATCGCAACAAGCACGAGAACGGCTATTAGGTAGATTCCGCAATCGTCAGGTGCGCTGGGTGGTAGCAACGGATATTGCCGCACGGGGATTAGATGTCGATCAATTATCTCATGTGATCAACTACGACTTGCCTGATAGCGTAGAAACCTACGTCCATCGGATTGGTCGTACTGGTCGAGCTGGTAAAGAAGGAACAGCTATTTCTTTAGTTCAGCCTTTCGAGCGACGTAAGCAACAGGCATTTGAGCGCCATAATCGCCAAAATTGGCAATTGCTATCAATTCCCACACGCGCCCAAATTGAAGCTAGACATATCAATAAATTACAAGAACAAGTAGGCGAAGCCTTAACTGGCGAACGTCTAGCTTCATTCTTGCCCATAGTTAGCGAACTGATTGAAAAATACGATGCTCATGCGATCGCTGCGGCTGCATTGCAAATCGCTTACGATGAAACTCGTCCTGCTTGGTTGCAATCAGGCGTAGATCCTCAAGAAGACAACAGCCCCGTTCCCAAACCCAAGCTCAACAAGCGTCGTGAGTCTTCTGGTGAACGCAGTCGTTCCTCTTGGTCTAAATCAGACAGCAACGGTAGTGACGAAGAAAGACGAGGTAGTTCCAAGCCCAAACTGCGGACAACACATCGTGAAACTTCTGTATCGCCTAATAGCAAAAAACTCGGTTGATACACGGCTAGAGAATCAACTTCTTAACCAAGAATCAAAAGTCAATAGTAAGTCACTACGGTCTTTTCACAAAGGGAGACGCTAAAGCGGAAATTTGACGCGTCCGGTTCTCCCATTTGTGTAGCGTCTGGTAGAGAAGAGAAGTGCCTTGCGCGGGTTCCCAAGGCACTACTTGCTATAAATCGGCCATTGCTCACTTCAAGCAATAGCTCCCCATCAGCAAATTGCCAAAGCCTTCAGCAAGCCCTAATTAACGTAAATTCCATGATCTAGATATGACCCCTCTCCAAACCTCTCCCCTACAAGGAGAGAGGCTTCAAAAGCCTATTATTTCGTGCCACATAAGAGATTTTTTGCCCCTTCCCTACAAGGCTACGGTGTACACACAAGTACTATCTGAAAGGGTTTCAGGCGTTATAGACCCCTTAAATCGTCATTACGAGCGCAGTGATAACGGAGCGAAGT
>JBBSOP010000189.1:0-8730 GCA_038259655.1 Chroococcales cyanobacterium | reverse complement strand
CTTTCTGGATTGCTCACCAAACACGCTTAGCTACCAATACCCAAGTCACGGTACAAGCAGTTTATGTAGTAGAACGAAATCACAAAAGTTACTATCCCGAACTTTTGAGTTTTAGCAGATATGTACCTCCATTAAAATGTGCAGTCAGCAATATCTCAAGGTCTGTTACACCCGTTTTAATTCAACCGGAATTGCAGGTAAGTATAACGTCTTCACAAGACCAATCTACAGCTATCCTCCAAGAAGCAGACAGAATTATTTGGCAAGCGCGAAGTCTAGCTGAAGAATGGCAGGGTTCTTTCCAATCTCATTTGCGGTTTGGTGATATTGCCACAGAACTGAAAAAAGTTGTGGAATTAGAAGCTGCTAATATACTTTTTTTAGGCTGTAAATCTGTTAATCACCCCATAATTCAGACACTAGATACTAATTTCCCTTGTGCCGTTGTTGGTATTCCTAATTGTATTGATGAATAATTTTGTTACTGAAATTCAGTAATTTTTCATCTAATTAAGATTTATAAACAAGTCACCTATATTTTAGGTGGCTTGTTTCACTATTCAGTAATCAATAGACTTCGAGAGGTGTAATGTGGAAAACTGGCAAGCGCTCTTGAGTATTTTGACATTTTTAAGCGTGATTATTTTAATCATGACGGAATGGGTGCATCTAACTATTGTTGTCTTGTTAGGAGCATTGTTACTAATTTTTACCAACATCATGACTATGCAAGAAGCTGTTGGTTATATTGGCAACAGTTATGGCACACTGGGCTTATTCTTCGGGGTTATGGTGTTAATACGGGCTTTTGAGCCTACCAAAATATTTGATTATTTGGCCACTCAAATAGTGATTTTGGCTAAAGGAGAAGGTAAGCGTTTATTGATTGGTATTGTGGCTATTGTTACCCCTCTTTGTGCAGTTTTACCAAATGCCACCACAGTCATGTTATTAGCACCTCTAATTCCCCCAATGGCGCAAGAATTAGGCTTTAACTTTGTACCTTTACTGATATTAATGGTATTAGTTGCTAATAGTGCCGGACTACTTACTTTAGTCGGTGATCCAGCTACATTTATTGTTGGGGATGCCGTTAATATCAGCTTTATAGATTATTTATGGCGCTTGAGTTTAGGGGGAGTAATTGCCGTTGTTGTTGTGATGGCAACACTACCATTTTTATTTCGTACAATTTGGAATACCAAACTAGATAATCTCGCAGAGTTACCACGCCCCCAAATCAATCATCCGCGAGTTTTAGCTTTGGGTGCAGTAATTGTGGCTTTTGTATTAGTCTTTTTTGTTATCGGAGAATCTCTCCCAACACCTATCTCACCTGCGGCTATTGCTTTATTAGGAGCAGCTTTGGCTTTATTGCTATCGAATAATAGCAAAATTGATTCGGTAAATAATATATTACGGGATGTAGACTGGAGTACACTAATATTTTTTATGAGTATATTTGTGCTAATTGGAGGTCTAGAAAAAACAGGCGTAATCAGTGGCTTATCAGGAATATTGGCAGTAGTTTTGGGTAAAAATATTGTTCTAGGTTCGCTGGTCTTATTATTTTTGGTCGGCATATTATCCAGCCTAGTACCGAATATTCCTTTAGTAGTAGGAATGGTACCCTTACTTAAACAATACATTGTCACTGTCGGATTAGCACCTGCGGAAGTCTTAGCACAAGACTTTCAAGGACAGTTTCCTCCTGAAGTATTACCACTGTTTTATGCCATGATGTTTGGTGCAACTTTGGGAGGCAATGGCACACTAGTAGGAGCATCTTCTAATATCGTCGCTGCGGGAGTTGCTGAACAGCATGGACGGCGCATTTCGTTTAAAACTTTTCTCCGCTACGGTATTCCAGTAATGTTATTACAACTTGTAGCTTCAGCATTGTATGTGGTGATTCGCTTTCTAATCTAAGTAGAGAGTAATTTCAACCTCGACTTCAAATAGTAGGACACGCTAAGGTATCTGGAACACAACAGACTAAACTGTAATGATTGATTTACAAACCGATGGAGACTATATTTTGTTTACCATCGATAATCAAGGTAGTGATGTACCGCCAGAAATAGTAAATATTTTATTTCAAAAATTTTCCCAAGGTAAAAATAAATCAGGTAGAGCAGGGCTGGGTCTTTATTTCTGCCGGATTACAATTGAACGCTGGGGAGGAAAGATTGGCTATTTACCTAATCCAAAAGGCGGTTCCAGATTTTGGTTCCGCCTATCTAGACCAGTATCAATAAAAAGCTAAGAATTGCTAGTTGCAATTACGATTATTAACTGGTAATGGTAACTAATATCCAACGATGTGTAGAACATCACGCAGGACGCTATAGCCAGCTAAATCCCAAAGTAAATAAGCTAAAAAGCCAATCATTGCTAAGCGACCATTCCACAATTCGCTTTGAGGATTCCAGCCAAAGATGAAAGCATTGCGATCAATGCCGTTATAAGCTTTAGCATCAATTGGTAAATTGGTATTAGGACGAGTTTCCATTTTTATTTCTCCAAAATTAAGTGGGTTTTTAGATGTTGAATTTTTAGTAGCCAACTAAGTGCAGAACATCACGCAGGACGCTATAGCCAGCTAAATCCCAAAGTAAATAAGCCAAAAAGCCAATCATTGCTAAGCGACCATTCCACAATTCAGCTTGAGGAGTCCAGCCAAACAGAAATGCATTGCGATTGATGCCGTTGTATTCTGTAGCAATTATGGGCAAATCTGTAGAGGGGGGAGTTTCCATTTTTTTTCTTAACTTAAATAAACAATTTGTTTCTTTACTTAACTTAAATATAGCTGTTAATCAGCAAACTGCTTTCCGTCAATGGGTACAACCTACAAGCACTTCTTGTGGAAGATGATTGTAAACTCGATAGTTATGGCAAATATGCCTTGAGAGGGTGATAAAAAAGATATTTGTAAATAAATGTAAATCTTTAACTGTAATTTTGTCAGAAACCTATAATTTAAACAAGTAAATTTGGCTGCGATTAAGCAATTAGAAATTGAATCTTGGCAAGCTATAGTTAGCAGGCTTTTCCCTTCATAACCCACACAATTTTGGTAAATATTATTTTGTTAGATATCCAAACTTCTATCTAGCGCTAGATATGCTTTTCAAACTTGCGAGGGATGTATTGAAAGCCCAAATTCCAGGATTCTGAGAGCTACAAGAGTTAGGTATTGCCATAGATACACACATACATATATCCACAATTTGCTGCTCACGAAATTCTTAACCCCCTCCAAATTTTAACTTAGAAGAAGGAAATACAATGTTTCAAAGTACGGAAACTATGCTGGGACTGTACAAACCACTATTGTGGTTGGCACAGACTCCAGTACTAATAGATCCTCCCTCAGCTGTCACGCCAGCGCAGGCATCGGTTCTTACCTCTGGTCCGCGTTTTTTTGTCGCTTTAATCTCCGGTGTCATTCTGGCTTTTGCTTTCCAATTAGTATTAACTAACCTTTCCGTTGCAGCTGGTATTTCCTACATAGGACATACATCTGACTCGGATTCAGATAATGGGGAAGTCGGAAGTTTGGGCGGCACGATTCGCAAAATTGGCACAGCAGTAGGGATTTGGACTTTAGTCACTGTCACGATCGCCTTATTGATCGCTTCGTTTTTGGCAGTTAAACTCAGCCTCCTAGTTTTAGATCCTAGACTAGGAGCAATTCTGGGGTTAGTAATTTGGGGTGCATACTTTTTGCTTTTGATGTGGGTAAGTTCTACCACCGTTGGTTCCTTAATTGGTTCAGTGGTCAACACAGCAACTTCTGGTTTTCAAGCGATAATGGGCACAGCTACCGCCGCCTTAGGCGCAAAAGCCGTGAATCAGCAAGTAGTAGCTACAGCAGAAGCCGCCGCCGCCGCTGTCCGTCGGGAAGTAGGGAGCGCTATCGACCCTATGAGTATCCGGGAGAACGTAGAAGATTACCTAGAAAGGTTACGTCCCCCCGAACTAGATTTATCTCAAATTCGGGGTGAATTTGAAAAATTAATTAAAGACCCACAATTGTTAGCAATTGCGGGTAGTCCTGATCTACGCAACATAGATCGTCAGAAGTTTATCGATTTAGTTAGCAGTCGTACCGACCTTTCTAAACGAGATATTAACCGCATTTCTGACACACTATACAACGTTTGGCAGCAGGTAGTAGGTCAGCAACAACCAGTGCAAGATCGCTTGGGTGAGTTGATGGACTATTTAAAATCAATGCCAGCAGGACAAACTAAAACAGATGAACTCAACACCAAATTAGACCAGTTAGCGTCCGAAATGCGCTCGTCTAAACAAGCTGACCAAAAAGCAACTCCAGGGCTAATTCAGCAGACAATCCAGCAGGGAATCTCGGCTTTAACTGGTGTTGTCATGGGACGAGCAGATTTGTCAGATTTGGATGTAGAAAAAATCTTGCGATCGCTCACCACTGCCAAAGACAAAGCCACCGAGCAAGCAGATAAACTAGGCTTACCCACACCATCGCAACCCTACAGCCCAATTCGATCTGATGTCGAAAATTACCTGCTTAACACCTATGCTTGGCAACTGAGTTCCGAAAGAATGGCTGAGGAATTTCGTGATGTGATCTATGATCCAGCCGCCGACCCTGGTACAGTCCGCAGAGAACTAGAGCGACTTTCTCGCAACGATTTCGCTAAAATTTTGCAACAGCGAGGACTGTTAACTCAAGGCCAAATTCAGCGCATTACAGACAAGCTAGAAATTGTCCGTAAAGAAGTGCTAGTTTTAGTCACCGCTGAAGAAGAAAGAGAAATCGTCCAAGACTTGCAACGTCAAGTAGAAAGTTATCTGATCGTTGCAGCGAAAGCAGATTTGACCCCAGAAAAAATTGAGCAGAACTTTAAACCTCTGCTGGCAGATTCAGACGCAGATCATGAAGCTTTGTCGCGACGACTGGCGCAACTTGATCGCCAAGAAATGCGGAGAATATTATTACAACGTATTGATATTCAACAATATGAAGTAGATAACATTCTCAACGAGTTAGAAAAACAGCGCGATCGCGTCTTAATCGAATCTAAAGGACTAGCAGACCAAGCACAATATCAAGCAGAAAGCCTGTGGTTGAACGTAGAATCATATCTGCGTAACACTGGTAAAAGTGAATTAAACCCTAATGCGATCCGTGCTGATCTTAAAAAGCTATTGGAAGATCCCCAAGCTGGAATGACGGCAATTCGCGCTCGATTATCTCGCTTTGACCGCGATACCTTAGTACAGGTGTTAAGCCAACGGCAAGATTTGAGCGAAGAACAAGTTAATCAGATTATCGATTCTGTAGAGGAATCGTGGCACGGTATCCGGCATACACCGCAAGCTTTAGCCGAAAAAGCAAAAGAGCAATATGACTCTGTTACCACCACGATCGCAGATTACTTGCGAAATACTGGTAAAACAGAACTCAACCCTGAAGGGATTCAGCGAGACTTAAATAGACTGTTTGAAAACCCCAAAGAGGGAGCTGTCGCCCTGCGTCGTCGCTTATCCCAAGTAGATCGAGATACCTTAGTACAGCTGCTCAGTCAACGTCAAGACTTGAGTGAAACACAGGTTAATGAAGTAATTGATTCTGTGCAAACATCAATTCGCAACGTTGTCAAAGCGCCCCGCCGCCTCGCTACTCGCACCCAACAAAGAGTGCAAAACTTCCAAACTTATCTAGAAGAGTACCTGCGACAAACTGGTAAAGAAGAACTTAATCCCGAAGGTATCAAGCGCGATGTGCAGTTATTGTTGCACGACCCACAAGTAGGGATAGAAAGTTTCAGCGATCGCTTGTCTCATTTTGATCGTTCGACAATTATTGCCCTGCTGAAAATTCGTGAAGACATGACCGATGAAGAAGCAGCACAAATTGCCGATAATATTGTCTCGGTACGCGATCAATTTGTAGAACAGGTGCGGAGTATCCAAAGACGGATTCAGGATGTAATTGATGGAGTTTTTGGCCGCATCCGTAACTATCTCAACTCTTTGGAGCGCCCAGAACTCAATTATGATGGCATCAAGCACGATGTCCGCACATTTTTTGACGATCCCCAGGCTGGGTTTGATGCCTTGCGCGATCGCTTATCTTCATTCGACCGTGATACCCTAGTGGCAATCATGAGTTCCCGTGAGGATATCTCCGAGGAAGATGCTAACCGCGTCATCGACCAAATTGAACGGGCGCGCAACACAGTTTTACAACGTGCAGAACGCATACAACATGAAGCGCAGCGCCGCTTAGAACAGGTGAAGCACCAAGCACAACGGCAAGCAGAAGAAACCCGCAAAGCCGCAGCCATAGCAGCTTGGTGGTTGTTTGCTACAGCAGTTACCTCAGCTATTTTCTCTGCATTAGGAGGAGCGATCGCTGTAACACCGTTGTAATTTAACAAGTTGTCTTCGCTAAACTGTTTATAGCCTCCTGTGTAGGAGGCTTTTTTATTCCACTGTGTGTGTCAGTTGTCAGTTGTTTTGCACCTTTTTCAACCCGTCGAACTCACGTTAACTGAACGGTATTGTGTCCCCTGCTATATATTGGTACTAAAGTCCTCAAAGCAATATCAACTTAATGTCTAAAAAGCCGTTTTCAAATCTCGCAAGTAATATTCATAACTCAGATAAATGGGACGAGAGGATAGCACAAGTAGCATATCGCTTTAACAAACAGTATGAAAATCACACCTTTGAACTACCAGCAGAAATCAAAGAAATGCCCATCTATCAAGAATGGATTTCTGGGATATTAACAGGCAGAATTGTTTCTCCCTTCTGGGAAATTGCTCAACCTCAAAAAAATCAAAACTGTTTGGATATTGGCTGCGGTGTGAGCTTTTTGATCTATCCTTGGCGAGATTGGCAAGCATTTTTTTATGGACAAGAAGTTAGTAACATAGCACGAGATACTCTCAACTCCCGTGGTTCGCAGTTAAACTCCAAACTGTTCAAAGGGGTGGAATTAGGCTCAGCCGAACGCTTAAATTATGCCATAGACCAGTTTGATCTGGCGATCGCCACAGGATTTAGCTGCTACTTTCCCCTGGAATATTGGAGTGCTGTGTTATTAGAAGTCAAACGAGTATTAAAACCAAGTGGACAGTTTGTGTTTGACATTCTCAATTCAGAACAGCCTTTAGCTGAGGATTGGGCAGTTTTAGAAACTTATTTAGGGGCTGAGGTATTTTTAGAGCCGAGAACTGAGTGGGAAAAAACGATTAAAGCTGCTGGCGCTAAGATAGTGAAGCGACAACCAGGAGAATTATTCGATTTGTACAAAGTGCAGTTTTAATTTGAGAATTGAGAAACATTTATGGTTGACACAAGCGATTTGCGGTCATTCGCTAATTCAATTGAGGCGGTGGCTTCGCCATTTCGTTCTTATCTCAATAATTTATATAATAAGCATAAATCTCTTAAAAAAGGTGTCGTTGCTCATTATATTCCTGAACTAGCTTTATCTAAACCAGAATGGTTTGGTATTTGTGTAGTAACCACAAATGGTCAAGTTTTTGAGGTTGGAGATTGCGACCAATTATTTACAATTCAATCAATTTCTAAACCATTTGTTTATGGTTTGGCATTAGAAGATCGCCAGCCAAAAGAAGTAAGGAAAAAAGTCAGTGTTGAACCAACAGGAGACGCATTTAACGAGATTGTTCTCGATAAAAAAACGAATCGTCCCTATAATCCGATGATTAATGCAGGTGCGATCGCTACTACTGATTTAATTAAAGGTAAAGGAGCAACCGAACGTCTCAAACGTCTGCTGGAAATGTTTAGCCGTTACACTGGCAGAGAACACAATATTAACGTTCCGGTATTTCTCTCAGAGAAAGCCACAGGAAATCGCAATCGAGCAATGGCTTACTTGATGCTTAATTTTGGCATAGTCAGCGATCGCATTGAAGAAACTCTCGATCTTTATTTTCAACAATGCGCGATTTTGGTGAATACCCGTGATTTAGCCATGATGGCTGCCACTCTTGCCAATGGTGGTGTTAACCCGATTACCAAAGAACGAGCCATTGATGAGCGCTATGTTAAAGATGTGATCAGTGTCATGCTGACCTGTGGGATGTATGATTATTCTGGCGAGTGGACTTACCGAGTAGGAATACCTGCTAAAAGTGGCGTAGGTGGAGGAATTACTGCTGTTGTTCCTGGTAAATTGGGAATTGGGACTTTTTCACCGCCTTTAGATGCCAAGGGAAATAGTGTTAGAGGTATGAAAGTTTGTGAAGATCTTTCCCAAGACTTTGGTTTGCACCTATTTAATTTTGCCAAACCAAAATATATCTTGCAAGATTGGATTGAAGGTGGAGAGGAAGCAATGCAAAAAATGGGATCATAGTTACCAAAGGATTGGGTCTAATACCTCGTCCTTCTAGGACGGCTTTAAAGTAATGAGTAATGAGTAATGAGTAAAAACTGATTTCTTTCTTCAACTTATTACTTATTACAGGTGGGTGAAAAAAGACCATGCAGACAATTCCAGCAAGAGACATCAACCTTCGTTACCTGATAGACAACTTCGGCATTCAACTAGTCCAAGAACCTGACTTCTTCTTGGAATGGCAACGCGATTTGTTGGAACTGACCAACTACGACAGACAACTGCTCGATAAAATTAAAGAAGGTTATTTTAACCTGCTTAATTATCCACCATTACTAGAAGGAGTCGTTCGTCAAGCAATAATT
>JBBSOP010000188.1:0-8743 GCA_038259655.1 Chroococcales cyanobacterium | reverse complement strand
GCAAACTAATTTCATAGTCAGATGCAGCTGATGAACGACTATGGTAACATTCTTACCGCTTATAGGGGAGTCTACAATTATTGAAAATACTTTTGATATTAAGTGTATAAAATAAATAATGAAAATCAAAAGTATTTACTGAAATTAAAAAATCAATGCAGATATATCAGGTTATTGAAGAGACAATCACAAAACCACCAATTCCCCACGAACCACATAAACAATCATTGAAAGCGTGGGCAATGTATTGTTTGCGAGACAAAGGTTTTAAAGTTGTTTACGCTCAAAATGCTGACTTTGCGATCGAACCCAAGGGTGCAGAAAAGTTGTATTTTAAAGTTACCAATAATCCAACTGATGTAGACAATACTTGTGGCTGGATAGTTTGGGATAGCACAACTAAAAATGCTAGTCTCATTCCACCAACATCTTAAGTTAGTTTTTCAAACACCATTAAATGCTGCTGGGGTAACAAATTTTTGGTTTCACGCCAAACTAAACCAACGGCTTGCATTTCTTTACGTGCTTGCTTTTGAGTCATTTTGTGCAAACGTTTGATCATGATCAAGGGATTTTCGCCCCGGTATTCAACCAGCACCACTCTACCACCTGGTTTTAGGGCTTTGACAATCCCTTGCATCACTTCTTGGGGATACTCAAATTCATGATAAGCATCGACCATTAACGCTAAATCTACACTTTCATCTGGCAGATTGGGATTAGTAAGAGTGGCTAAAATAGGTTCAACATTGGAGATATTTTTCTCTTGTTTGAAAAACTCAATAATATCTAGCATTTCTGGCTGAATATCTACAGCAAATACTTTTCCTGCTGTTAATAATGGTGCAATACGAAAACTAAAGTAACCTGTACCAGCGCCAATATCTGCTACTACGTCATTGGGTTGTAAATTGATCGCAGTTATCACTTTACTGGGTTGTTCTTCTGGCTCCCGCCTAGATCGTTCTAACCAGCCAGCGCCTGTATGTCCCATAACTTGAGCAATTTCTCGACCCATATAATATTTACCAATACCGTCTGGACTGTGGATAGTCCGTTGTTCGTATACAGTATTTGGTGAAGAGGCTGCTTGTGCTGTGTTAGTTGGGTTCAATAATGAACAACTCAACATCAGCAGAAGAGTTACTATAAAGTATAAAAAATTTGACATTTGGTTATGAATCATGTAGATGCTTATAAGCAACAACTAAGAGAATTTTATGGTAGCAGAACTACTTATGACTATGAAGAAGGTACTCGCCATCCTCTAGATGCCAAAATTCTACTGGAATTTGTTCCGCTTCAGCAAGGACAGAAAATTTTAGATGTGGCCACTGGAACAGGTTTAGTGGCAATTCCCGCAGCTGAAAAAGTTGGTTCACAGGGTTATGTAATTGGAATTGACATGACTCCTGGAATGTTGTGTCAAGCAAAACAAAAGATTGCAGCAGCAAAATTACAAAATATCGAGTTGATTCAAGCAGATGCCGAATCCTTCAACTTTAGTGATGGGAGTTTTGATGTTATCTTTTGCTGTGAAGCGATTGTACTTTTTCCTGATATCCCTGCTATTTTGCAAAAGTGGTATAACTTCTTAAAAATAGGAGGTCTTGTGGCATTTACCTGTCCTCCTAAAACTGCTTATTTAGCGACTGTTTATCAGAACATTTGCACTAAAGTATTGGGTACATCAATACAACATATTTTAGAATTACCAGGAACTCCAGAAAAATGTCATAATTGGCTACAGCAAGCAGGTTTTAGAGATATTGAAATTAAAATTGAACCATCAGGACATTACCGCCATTTGAAAGATAAAAAATTATCTTGGAGAGAAATCAATATGAGTTTTAAAGGTAATGGACTGTTAGCACAATTATCGCCAGAACAATTAAATCAATTCCAAATTGAGTACATTGCAGAAATTGAAGAATTGACAACCGATCAAGGAGTTTGGGAAGATACCACAAAGTTCTTTGTCCGCGCTAGAAAGTAAATTATACGAATAGTTCGCATACTCGCATATTATTTAAATTACAAATGGTTCCAAGGAGCGATCGCACCACTGTTGACCAAAACGTTCAGCGACTAACGGTCTAACGGTAAACTTGGGTGGGGAACCATCTTGAACATCAATCCGCACACAAGAGTAAGGTAATCGCTGTTGAAGTCCATAGCCATTGCGTCCCACAAATAACAACGAATCCGCAACTTTACGAGTAGGACTACCAGGAATATCAGTAAAAGTTTCCAATAACTCAGTTCCCTCTGGACGTTGACGACGGGGAAAATGACCACTACCACCAGAGATAATGTAGTTGATGTGAGAGTCAGCGTATCCTGTATCAACTGTGTAAAGATGTTCTAAACAGTGGGCGTGACCATTGAAAATTAAATCAACTATGGGACGTTCTTTAATTAGGGAACCTAGAGTTTCCGCCACCTGTTCTAAAACCCAGCGCAGGCGATGACGAACTGCTAAAGTTTGGGCTTGTTTCCACTTAGTTGCTTCTGTAACGTAGGGAGGATGATGAAAATAAATGATTCTTCCCCGAACTTCTGTCGTGTTCCAAGATTCGATGAGTCGAGTTCGCAGCCAATCAAGTTGTTCAAAATCAATCGCGGTTGTAGTATCAGATGTTAATTGTTTTTCAATGTCGATTTTGATTTCGTTGATTTGATCTAATTTGGCGCTGAGTTCATCGAGTTTTTCAGCTTCAGCAGGGTTATCGGGATTGAGGCGATCGCTTAATGCTAAAATCTGTATTTCTTCTTGGTCTATTTCTTGGCGACGCTTTTGCAATTCTTGACGGTAAATTTCCCCTTCTTGAGTTGCAGGTAAAGGGGATGGTGTATTAAAGGTATTGGAATCTA
This sequence comes from Chroococcales cyanobacterium, assembly GCA_038259655.1. Classification (GTDB taxonomy): domain Bacteria; phylum Cyanobacteriota; class Cyanobacteriia; order Cyanobacteriales; family Nostocaceae; genus Halotia. The sequence continues at coordinate 5,869 of JBBSOP010000188.1, read as the reverse complement.
AAGCAAAAAAGTCAATACCACCATAACGAAAAGTGTAATAGCGGTTAGGTAAACGGGTGAACTGTCCCGGTTGATAATTCAAACAGCGCCCATTGTTAGTTTTAGCCGTATAATTTTGATCTAAATGACGTTGTAAATCTTCTGGGGAAGACATTGCAGCTAGATAATCAAGAAACGCTCGTGAGTAGGCATCACCTTGATTTGATCCATGCCAACCAATCTCAAAATCTTTGTAACGCAGTTGACGACGTAACCGTAGCGTGCTGCCTGTTAATAGACGATACATCAAAGGCACATCATAATAATCATGATTGCCTAGCACTGGCAGAAACGGCAAATTAAACACCATCCGGTCATAAGAAATATTCTTGGGGTTTTCGCCACCCACCAGAAACTCTCGGTAAGGTTCAATAAAATTGGTTGGGTAATATTCACGGGAACCCACCACATAAATCACATCGCCAGTATGCAGCACAAAACGGCAGTCATCTTTGTGGGGAAGCATCAGTTCAGTGACTTTTCGTTGAGGATGATGTCCATAATGAGATTTTGTCCCGCTGTCACCGATAACCATAAATGAAAAATCGGGATTATTATCCTTACCATCATCGATAACCATGCTGGTTTGATCAATTCCCCGTTGCCCAAAACTCGGATGTTTCCACCGCACCCTTTCTTTCATCCTTTGGATTTTTACAGGAATTGATGGTTCAGAAATCAATTTCACGATAGACACTCCTAAATTTTAGTCACCAGTCAACCTCAAAGTCTCAACTTTCGAGTTCAGAAGTGTAACTTTTGAGTTCAAAGCCTCAACTTTCGAGTTTAGAGGTGCAACTTTCGAGTTCAAAGCTTCAACTTTCAACCTCAAAGCCTCAACTTTCGAGTTCAGAGGTGCAACTTCCAAGTTCAAAGCCTCAACTTCCAACCTCAAAGCCTCAACTTTCGAGTTCAAAGCTTCAACTTTCAACCTCAAAGCCTCAACTTCCAACCTCAAAGCCCCATAACCCACGCTCAATTAAGAATTAAAAATGAAATCGAATCAATTTTTAATTTTTAATTTTTAATTTTTAATTCCCAAAGGGATGCCCCATTCTCAATTATTTATAACCCGCCGCTTGTAATAAAAACAGCTTGGCATAACGTCCCTGATTTTTTAACAACTCCTCATGAGTTCCTTGTTCTACAACTTCTCCGTTTTCTATCACCGCGATTTTGTCAGCCATCCGTACTGTTGAGAAGCGGTGGGAAATCAAAAATACCATCTGTTCTTGAGTCAGGGAGCGAAAATGATTAAAAATATCAAACTCAGCTTGAGCATCCATTGCTGAGGTTGGTTCATCTAAAACCAGAATATCTGCCCGATTTCGCATAAAAGCACGAGCTAAAGCAATTTTTTGCCACTGTCCCCCAGAAAGCTCCTGTCCTCCCTTGAACCAACGACCAAGCTGTGTACGAAAATCTTGGGGTAATTGTTCAATAAAAGGTTGAGCCATGCCTTTTTGAGCAGCATTTTGCCAACGGATTTGATCTTCTAAGTGTTCCACATCGCCTACACCGATATTCTCCCCCACGGTAAATTGGTAACGGACAAAGTTCTGAAAAATTACACCAATCCGACGGCGCAGTACATCTACATCCCATTCTTGCAAGTCCAAGCCATCTAAAAAAATCCGTCCTGAGTCTGGAGTGTAAAGTCGGGTAAGTAGTTTGATTAAGGTCGTCTTGCCAGAACCATTTTCACCCACAATTGCCAGTTTTTCTCCCGGTTTTAAATGTAGAGAAATGTTTCTCAATGCAGGTCTGGAACTTCCTGGATAGGTAAACGATACATTTTCAAAGCGAATACCATCTTGGGGATTAATACCAATAGTTGCTTCACCCCAAGGCTGTGGAACTTCTTCTTCTAAAAAGTCATAGAGATTTGAAAGATAAAGATTGTCTTCATACATCCCTCCAATCGAAGTCAAGGCGCTGGAAAATGTAGACTGTCCTTGGCGAAAGACGATGAGATACATTGTCATATCTCCTAAAGAAATTCTACCTAAGACAGTTTCTACAACTATCCAAGCGTAAGCTATGTAAAAAGCAGCGGTACTGACTAAACTCAAGAGATATCCCCACAATCCCCGCCGCAAAGTTAACTTGCGGTCTTCACCATAAAGTTGATTAAAAATATTATGGTAACGGCTTAATAACATTTCTCCTAACTGGTAGAGTTTGACTTCTGTAGCAAAGTCTTCTCTAGCTAGGAGATTTTCTATATAGTGCTGTTGGCGAGTTTCGGGCGCACGCCAACTAAATAGGCGAAAGGCTTGTCCGGCAAACTTTGTTTCGGCAATGAATGCAGGCATCGCTGCTAAAATCAACACGATTACTGCCCAAACTGAAAAGTTCACCAGCAAAACGCCGAAGGTAGCGAGGGAAAGCGCACTCTGCACTAACCCAAAGGTACGAGTGACCAAAGAAAGAGGACGGACTGATGCTTCTCGGCGAGCATTGGTAAGTTTGTCGTAAAATTCTGAATCTTCAAACTGTCTCAGATCAAGTGTCAGTGCTTTTTCTAAAATCAGTACATTTACCTTTTGACCTAATAGTACCCGCAATAATGATTGACAAATAGAGAGTCCTCGCTGACAACCTGCTAATAAAGCAACTGCGATCGCTTCTAATCCTACATATAATAATGGGCGAGAAATATTGACAAAATTACCACCATCTGATTGAGAGGCCAAGACTACCGCATCAACAATTAGCTTACCAAGGTAGGCGATCGCTGCCGGTAACAGACCAGCCGCTAAAGTTAAAGTAGCCAAGATAATTGTCAACAAGCGGCTAGTATTCCACACCAAGCCTATAGCCCGTCCGCTATAACGGAAAACTGCCAGTGATTGGCGCAGGGCATTTCGTTTCTTTATAATCTTCATTATTATTTTTATAGCGTGGAAATACCCATAATTGCTGACAAGCGATCAAAGGCTGGCATAAACAAGAAAGAAAAAGGCTTCGCCGTAAGCGTCAGCCATTCGCTGAAAGCGTTCCCATAAAGCCTAAGGGTACGTTAAAGGGTAAAAACTTTTAAATCTTTGTGTTACCTACTCCCTATTTAATCTGTTTCTTTAGATAGATTAAATAGTTTCTGTTGATGTAGTAGCTGGGAAAATTTATCTTTTCAATTTCTGAACTTTTTTAACGATTAGATATAATAAGTAATATTTTCAATAACAATGTATTAAAATATTTACACTTAGATACAATGTTAACAATGTATAAATATTAATAACTGCATACTAGCCAGTCAGCTTAATTGATATTTATCTAAGAACTACTTATTTGCAAGCTTCTTAAAAAATTCATCAAATCTTTAAGTGTATTTAGCTAGAAAAAAAATATACTCAATAGTAGGGTATAAAATATTTTCACAGTGTAAATAGCAAAGATAAATTTTTTGATAAAATTAACTCTTTGCTGTATTTCCCTATTACAAGTTACGCACTATTTACCCTTATAAACCTCAAGGATTAATCAAACCTCTTAACTCCTATTAACAGAGGCTTAGGTACCATTTGACCTTTTGAAAGATGAGATCTTATTGATAACAAATTGCCTTTCTATTGTTTATAGCAATGCGTGACATTAAGCGTCTACGCCACCTTTCAATTTCAGAAATACCCTACTGTGCTGGGTAAGTTCTATTTAATTGGTTAGAGATTTTGATTGTCAATAGATATATCAATAATTAGTCATCTGTAAACAGGGCAAATAATTAAAACCTTGATTCATTCAGGTTTGATTTTATCTGCGATATTACCAGCCTAATGATAGACATACCCCTTAGTATCACTAAATTTTTGCCCTTGACAAAGGACTATTTGAGAACAACTTGAAAACAATGATTCTCCAAAATAGATTTTTGAGTGGTGAAAAAATCAAGACACTAAATCATTCCGCGAGTTATATCATCAAAATCAAAATCATGTTAAATGTCTTGAACCCAATTAGGACAAATGTTTAGCGCTTTTTATCATCTTTAAGTGCCTAAAAACCTGATTTTGCATGATTGATGAAAAATCCCAAAATTGTCACATTAACCTGCGGAATGAATGATTTTAAACATGTTTATCTAGACATAGAAGGCTGTACTTTGGGAAATCACAAGTTGATTAAGAATTTATGAACCGAGGATTATGAAGCAATGAGTCGAAGTTTTAGATACCTAACTTTATTTTGCTGCACGATATTACTGATACTATTCTTGGGTCAAATAGAAGGATATACGCCAGCTCAAGAGATTTCAAGAACTTCTAGTAAAGTCACTGCGGCCATTTTTAACCCTACAGGAGATACCCTAGCCAGCGGTACTGAAAAAGGCCAAATTGCCTTTTTAGATGTCAAAAGTGGAAAGCTAGTCCGAACTTTAAAGACTGAGACAGATGCTGCGATCGCTGGACTTGCTTATACCGCCAAAGGCAAACTAGCTAGCGTCGGCAAAGACACCGTAGTGCGACGGTGGGATTTAGCTAGCGGCAAACAAGAGGCTATCCTCCAAGCATCTGAAAACCCGCCGAGGGCAATTGCTACCAGTCCAGATGGCAAGTTCCTAGCTAGTTCTGGGGAAGATCTCAAGGTAGCTTTATGGGACTTAACAACCAACAAACTAATTAGGTTTTTTGAGGGACACGAGCGCTTCGTCAATAGCGTCGCCTTCAATAGCGATAGCACCCTCTTAGCTAGCGCCGATGACCAAGGTCGGATCTATGTATGGAATCTTAAAGAAGGTAAATTGCTGAAAGTTCTGCTTGGTCATGCGGATGCAGTGACAGCGATCGCCTTTAATCCCAACCCCAAGAATCCAAATCAGCTAGCTAGTGCAAGCGAAGATGCCACAGTTAGACTTTGGGATGTAATTGAAGGTAGGCAGTTAAAAGTTTTCAGCAAAGCTACTAAAGCATTGAGAACAGTTGCTTACAACTCCGATGGAACAATCTTGCTCGCTGGGGGTGATGACAACAATATCTACCAATGGAACGTGAATAGTGGTGTCCTGCTTTCAATCCTCCGCAGTGCAGATAATACTGCGATCAAAGCTATTGCCGTTAGTCCAAATGGTCTTACCTTCGCTACTGCATCTGAAAGTGGCATTCTTAGCTTGCGGGACTCAACAACTAATCTCCTGAAGCAGACCATTCAATTAACCCCTAGCTTATTAGACTCAACCACTGACGTATTACCCCTTAACTTATTAAAGGGAAATAAGAGCTTAAAATCTACTAACTCAGTTAAAAAAGCTACTGTCAGTCCTAATAAAGAAACGCTGATTGCTACTGTCCCACCAGCACCAGGCGGGCCAATCTTAGTCATCACCAAGGCTGCTAACCCCTTTAGTAAATACTACCCAGAGATTTTGCGAAATGAAGGATTGAACACCTTCAATGAAAGCGATATTTTGTCAGTTACAGCCGCAACACTTGCCAACTACGACGTTATCATTCTTGGCGAGATGACCCTCACTTCTGCTCAGGTGACAATGTTCACTGATTGGGTTGTAGGTGGTGGCAATTTAATCGCCATGCGTCCTGATAAGCAGCTGGCTAATTTGCTGGGATTAACTGATGCAGCCTCCACGCTTCCCAATGCCTATTTGCTTGTCAATACTTCGACAGAAGTCGGCAATGGGATTGTTGACCAGACGATCCAATTTCACGGAACTGCTGACCGCTATACACTTAACGGTGCTGCCAGCATTGCTACATTGTATACAACTGCCACAACGGCATCTGCAAATCCAGCCGTCACATTACGTAGCGTTGGTAATAATGGTGGTCAAGCTGCCGCTTTTACTTACGATTTAGCCCGTTCAATCATTTAT
>JBBSOP010000187.1:0-8745 GCA_038259655.1 Chroococcales cyanobacterium | reverse complement strand
TATTTACCCATTGCAAAGCAAAGTTAGCCGCTTCCAGAATAATTCTAGTACTACGACCAGCTTGATCCATTGTTGCTAATTTTTCTAGGCGATCGCACTCTTGACAAAATTGCCGAAAATAAATCGGATCGGCTGGGGTAAAAGTTGAGTTAATTGCTTGGTTCGGGTCGCCCACTCGTACTAAATTGAATGTTGAGTTAAGAGGAGAATTTTTTTCATTTTCCCCTGTTAAGTCACTTGCCAAAATCTCTAATAGCTGCGTCTGTAAAGGGCTAGAATCTTGGGCTTCATCTTCAAAGACGGCGAAAACTTGGTTTTGCTCGATGCGTCTAGCGCTGTCATTTTCGAGAACACGCAGCGCGGCTAAAATCATATCGTCGTAGTCAATAAACTCGCGCGATCGCATAAGATTTTGATATTGCTCATACAACCCCGCCGCTACTCGCAAAATTGTATATTCGTCTGTGGTTTGTTGACTCCAATCTTGTAGCTTTTCTGGCAAGATACCAGAACTTTTAGCTTCATGAATAACTGTAGTAGCTAAATCCGGTAATACTTCTGTACGTAATACCGACTGGCGGCGTAATCTTTCTGTCTCTTCCCCGTCAAATTGATGACCTTCTAATAAACGTAAATAACGCCCTGGATTGTTAGCAATCCATTGTTCTACGGCTGTGCGAATGAAACGGTGGCTTTGACTGGGTGTAATTAATGTGACATTTTCTAACTGTAAACCTGACAAATTAGGGTGACGAGTAGCAATATTTAATGCTAAACCATGCAGAGTATAGACTGCAAAACCAGTTTGGGGTAAAGCTAAATCATCTTTTAAATATTGGCGGATTTTTGCTTTAATATTGGCAGCAGCAGAACGAGTAAAAGTCACAACTACAATTTGACGGCGAGAAGACAAACGTGATGTGGTGGAACTTTCATATTGACGAGCGATCGCAATCGCCGCCGCCGCCGCCATCCCCGTAGATTTACCAGCTCCAGGAACCGCAGAAACAGCCAGTGGCCCAGATTCCCAGTCAGCCATTTGCTGCTGTCCTTGGCGTAAGCTATTGCGAATTTTTAAACTCTTCTCTCGCAGAGAAATAATAGGCGATCGCTGAGATAATAGAGACTCTTGAGCCACAGTAACGGTAAAATTATCATCTGACATATAAAACTTTAGATTTTTAATTTAGTTATCAAACCACATATTGGTTCATTACCAAAGTTTTCGTAGGTTCGTAGTAAGCACTTTAGTGCTTAAAAAGGCAAGGACTAAAGTCCTTACTACAAACATCTATAACTATCATAATTAATGACAACTCGCAGACTTAATTTACATTATCTAGCTTTAGCTGGAGCGATCGCCCTGGGCGCTATTTTACGCTTTTGGCATTTAGACTTAAAACCCCTGTGGATGGATGAGGTAATTACTGCAATTTTTAGTTTAGGTAAAAATTACCATGATTTACCTTTGAATGTAGCCTTTCCTCTGGAACAGGTGCAGAATATTTTTACATTCCAACCTGGGGTAAGTTGTGATCAAATTGCCGAAAACGTTGCTACTGGATCTACCCATCCACCATTGTTTTTTTGTGGAATGTACAGATGGTTAGGGTGGATGACTCCTTTGGGTTTAGAGTGGGTAGAAAAATTGCGATCGCTACCAGCTTTATTTGGTGTCGGTGCGATCGCGGCAATTTATGGTGTCAATCGCATTGCCTTTTCACCTACATCTGGAATCATTGCAGCATTAATCATGGCTGTTTCACCTTTTGCTGTTTACCTTTCCCAAGAAGCACGGCACTATACCATGCCCATGTTCCTAATTACTTTATCATTATTGGGACTCATGCAAATTCAGCGAGATATTTGTGAGGGGCAACGTTTAAGAATTTGGGTTTGGATTTTATGGGCAATTACTAATAGTATCGGTTTCTATGTTCACTATTTTTGTGTGCTGGCTTTCGTTGCTGAAATTGCCACATTATTTGTATTGATGTCCTGGGGTAAAACAAAAATAACAAATCAACGTCAAATTTGGCTTGCTCTTGTTCTCTCAGCCAGTGCAGTTGTTATTAGCTTTGTTCCCTGGTTACTAGTTACATGGCATCATTTTCAAAGTTCAGAAACCAATTGGTTGCCTTCTCCTAATTTTATTGCACCTCTTTATCAAACTCTAATTAGCTGGGTGTTGATGATAATTGCTCTACCTGTGGAAAATCAGCCTCCATTAATTACAGCAATTTGTGGATTATTAATGGTGAGTTTTGCAGTTTGGGTGGGACGACAAGTATTTAAAGGTTTAAAAAATTTATACTCAAAAGATCCGACTCACTTAGCAACATTTACACTTTTAAGTTTTACTATTATTGTTATTTTACAATTTTTTGCTATCGTTTATTTATTTGAAAAAGATATTACTGCTGTTCCCAGGTATGCATTTGTTTACTATCCCAGCTTTTGCGCCCTCCTCGCAGCCAGTATTAACACAAGCAGAAATTCCAAATTCCTACTTTTATGTATTGGTTTAATTAGTTGTATTTTTATAGTTAATAATTTAGCTTTTCAAAAGCCATTTCAGCCTGAGCAAGTCGCTCAAAACATTAATTTAGAAGCTGTTAACCCAGTAATGTTAGTGGTAGGATACAGCAATAATCAAGATATTGCTTTGGGCTTAAGTTTTGCCTTGGCACTAGAAAAGCTGAGGAATTTTACAAGTCCATCTGTAATTCATTTTGATAGTTTGGCTTTGTTAGATAAAAAACCGGATTTGTCTGTTTTATGGAATAAACTTACCCTGATACCTGTACCAAAAGCATCTAAATTTAATTTATGGATAGTTGGCCCTGGAATGAGAAGAAGAGACTATCCAAAGCAGGTAGCGCTTTCTGGGCAAACTACCTGCAATATAGATCCTACACAGCACTATCGTATAGGTATTCCCTATCAGCTTTATCGGTGCAATAATGCTAATTTTCGCAATTAAATAAAGTAGGAAAACATCACCCAATACCTTTCATTAAACCTTTGCGCTCCTCTGCGTTTAAAAAAGTAGTATTTTTAAACTTTGATGATTATTCGTCGATTTGCCAAGCATCCTTGGTGATTTCTTCATCGAAGATTTTCTTAGGACGCACAATGACAATTATTTTCCCTAAGAGAGGAAGTTCTGCTTCAGTTTCAAACCACTGAAAATCTAATTCACCATCGTTGTCAACAACAAAATAACTAGAGTCATCCCATTGGCGTTGGGCGCGATCTATAACTAACAGTAATGGTTTGGGTGGACTTGGCGGTTGATTGGGGATGCGATCGCTATTACACAAAATTACCACTGGATCTTCGGCATTCAGCAGCACTTGCCAACCCGGTAAAGGAACCCAAGCTTGTTCTCCTGCAAACTTGACTAAGCGAAATGGTTGAATGTCTTCTACCATCGGCACACTTTGCAAATCTTTGGGTGTTAATGGCAACTCACCCACAACTGGTAAAATACGAGGCAATTCCTCATCAGATTCAAATCGATAAAAAGGTAAAATCGGGGCTGGGCGTTTAGAAACAACAGTAAAATCAACTAATAACTGTTCTATTTGTTTCCTAGCTTCGGGCGTATGAGCAAATCGCAAACCTTTGGCAATTAGACGCGATCGCTCTTGTAAATCTGTATATTGACGTGCCAGTTTCCACGATTGATAAGCAACAGCATCACCTGGATGGTTAGAAAAACCCTCTGGTAAATAGCGGAAACGAGAGAAATCTTTAATTGCTTTTGCTACATCCCGCGCTTCATCAGCATCAACTTTATGAATGAAGGTGAGTTCAGCGGCTGCGGCTCGTTCTTCGTGGGTAAGTAGACGTAACTCATATAAAATATCACTGCCTCTGGTAGCGTAATGCGATCGCGTCGCCTCCGATGCTCCACCTTGAGCGAGGGAATTATAAACTTGAGAACCAACAATCACCTGATTTTGTTGAATCTGTTCAAATCCTGTATCTTCAAAGATTTGTTGAGGATTGTAACCAGATTTTTGTAGGGAAGCGATCGCCATTCCCCATTCCACCCAATTGCCTTGCTTTTGCCGCAGCTTTCGCAGCAACTCTTGTGCATCATCATTGGCAGGATTTTGAGAGTTGGGTGATAAATCAGTCATAGTTGTGGGGTGAAAGCTTCAATTTGCAAAGGTAATTAATACCTCGTCAGTAAATCTTATTGTAATCTTTAACAGCGGACTATCTCTACACTCTACCGCTAGACTAAATTATGAGTTATGAATAATACACATAAAGTAAGTGGGAGTAAATAGATCAATATAAAAATTCTGAATTAAGAGTCTAAAACTCAAATTTGATACTAATTTGGCTCCTGATTTAGTGATATCGATCTGTGGTGACTGAGGCTGTATTAAGGAAATTGGAGCAGCTATATCGTTTTTAAGTTAAGCACTCAATTTTTAAGTTAACCCAAAATACAGTCGTAAATTTACGCAAGGCTGAGCAGCTATTCTCAATTAATCTGGGTATGGAATGTAACAATATGGTGAATATTGATAAAAGTTCTCTTATGGATAACCCCAATTCCGAAATTCATACAAGTCGCCGTCCATTAGCAACTCTAGAGCGACCGAAAAAGTTAAAAATATTAGTAGTTGATGATGAGCCAGATAACCTTGATCTGCTTTATCGTACCTTTCGGCGAGACTTTAATGTTTTAAAAGCCGATAGTGGCATGAATGCCTTAGAAGTTTTGGCAGCAGAAGGAGAGGTAGCAGTAATCATCTCTGATCAGCGGATGCCAGAAATGAAAGGTACTGAGTTTCTCAGTAAGACTGTACCTCAGTTTCCAGATACGGTAAGAATAATCCTGACTGGGTTTACAGATATTGAGGATTTAGTAGAAGCCATTAACGCTGGGCAAGTTTATAAATATATCACTAAGCCTTGGGACCCTGGTGAACTCAAGGCGGTGGTACAAAGAGCCGCCGAAACTTATGACTTGCTTAAGCAAAGGACGGAAGAATTGCGCCGTGCTAATGCCCAAATGGCGCTGTTGACTGTTTTGGTGGAAGTCACACAAGCGGCTCAGAGCTTAGATGAAACTCTAACACCAATTGCTACAGCTTTTAGTGATAGTTTTGACACTGATGGTTGTATTTTGCAGCTAATCGAGGAAACTACCTTAGTTGGTACTCAAGGCTCTTATAGTCGTGAAGGTAAGCTAAATAACTGGTTAGATCAAGATCCTCTAACTAGGGAGGCGATCGCTACTAAAAAAATGCAAGTTTCTTTGAATGTAGCCAAAGATGCCAAACTAGCTAATGTAACTCCCTATCAAGACAATAGTGTGCAAGCACATTTAGTTATTCCAATTACCTACCGGAATGATATGTTAGGGGTATTATCGCTACAGTGGCAACAGCCTTGTTCTTTGCGAGAAGATGAGTTAACCCTAATTCATTTATCAGCAGAACTAGTAGCGATCGCTCTAACTAGTAGCCGCTGCCATCATTCAAAAATATAGCTTAGTGGCAAGTGGTCATAAGAAAAAACAACTGACTAATTAATGTCTACTGAAATTCGTGCCATTTTCGACCGGATTGCTCCAGTTTATGACCAGTTAAACAATTGGTTAAGTCTGGGGCAACATCGTATATGGAAGGAAATGACAGTTAAATGGAGCGCCGCTAAACCGGGAGATACAAGTCTCGACTTGTGTTGCGGCAGCGGCGATTTAGCTTTACGCTTGGCAAGGCGCGTGGGAGCGACAGGAAAGGTGTATGGTGTGGATTTTTCACCCAACCTCCTAGCAACTGCAAAAGAACGCTCCCAAGACCATTACCCTCAACCTGCGATCTCTTGGGTTGAGGCTGATGTCCTAGATTTACCCTTTGAAAATGATCAATTCGATGCCGCTACAATGGGCTACGGCTTAAGAAATGTTGTAGATATTCCCCGTAGTCTCCAAGAATTACATCGAGTTCTTAAACCAAGTGCAAAAGCAGCAATTTTAGACTTTCATCGCCCCAGCAATCCCCAACTGCGCGCTTTTCAACAGTGGTATCTAGATAATATAGTTGTACCAATGGCAAAGCAGATGGGTTTAAAGGATGAATATGCATACATCAGTCCCAGCTTAGATCGCTTCCCCACAGGGAAAGAGCAAATAGAATTAGCTCGTCAAGTTGGTTTTGCAGCAGTTACACACTACCCCATTGCGAACGGTATGATGGGAGTATTGGTAGTCAAAAAATGAGTGATGAATGACGAGTTAAGACTGATGAATTTATAAAGTATGAGTAGTGTCTCATCTGTAAGTTCTAACTTCTAACTTCTAATTTCTACACTCTTAACTTTTTTAATTCTTCCCTTGGACTGGTCTCATCTTTGGCTTTATGTGTCTCCCCCCATCCTGGGCGGAATTATCGGCTATTTCACCAATGATATAGCCATCAAAATGTTATTTCGTCCCTATCGGGCATTTTATATTGGGGGACGAAGAGTACCATTCACACCTGGATTGATTCCTCGCAACCAGGAACGTTTGGCTAAAAACATTTCCCAGACGATTATGCGATCGCTGCTAACGCCAGAAGAATTGCAAAATTTGGCGCGCCGTTTGTTGCAAACAGAACGCGTACAAGCAGCAATTCTTTGGTTGCTACAAATGGCGATCAAACAAATTAAAACAGATCAAAATGAAAAAAGCGCCAAAATTGTAGCGGGAATTTTGCGTGATTTGTTAGGCGAGTCGTTACCGCGTCTGCTGAAAGTCTTAGCACGGCGGGAAGATTTTTTGGAAGCGCAGATCAATCAAGTTTTTGACCAAATATTACTGGAGTTGCAATTAAGTGAAGAACAAGCTACAAGGTTAGCTGATTGGTTATTACAAGTAGTTCTACCGCCAGATGTGTTGCGTCAGGCAATTATTGATTTATTGACTGATCGCACAATTCAAATTATTGATGAAAGTTTCCGGGAAAAAACTAGCGGTACATATTGGGTAGTAGCAAATCTGTTTGGCTTACGTAATACTCTCACGAGGCTACGAACTTTTTGTTTGGATGAGAAAGAAGCGACTAATCAGCGTTTGCAGGAATTAATTCAAGATTTACAAATGCGCGATCGCATCAAGAAAATCCTGCAAAATTTATCCTTGCAAAATCTGCCAATTGGTACTGTACGCCAATTACGCAAGACTACGCGTGAAACCGTACGCCATTATGTCCAAACTAGTGGCGGTGATTTACTGCAAGGGTTAACAGACTCAGTTAATTGGGAAAATATTGCTTCGTTGCTACTCAATCGCCTTAGCACTTCACCTGTGGTGAGTTCTTCTTTAGAAGTGGTAAGTCAAGAGTTAGCTTTCATTTTAGAAAGATATTTGGAACAAGATTTAGAAGCGATCGTAGCCCAAGTAATTCCTATTTTGTCGATAGATCAAGTGATTGTTGACCGTGTAAAGTCAACTTCACCTGCTGATTTAGAAGCTGCAATTGAGGGAATTGTCAAAAATGAGTTACAGGCGATCGTAACTTTAGGTGGTGTTTTAGGTGTGGTTGTGGGATTATTTCAAACAGTGTTCTTATTATTGAATCAACTATAACTAAAGTAGGAAGTTTCTCAACTTTCACCTAGCCAGCTTCATCTATTCATTGGTGTTTTTGTATTCCACACTTGTTCAAATTCGGCTTTAGTAATGCCAAATTCTTCGATATCTTCTTTACCTAAAGGTTTATCGCATAACATGCCATAATTATCTAAAAAGTGGCTGTCATCATAAAATAATACGTTGCCATTTTCGTAAACCTCTATTTGTCTAACAGCACACAAATTATGACCAACTTCCATAAAGTAGGTACTAGTACCCCAAGCGTCATAATCACCTCCTAGTGATTCATCCCAGAACCATTTGCAGTATTGCTTGATCTTTCTTGATAGAGACATAATTTTTTACTCATCTGAGGGATTACTACTTTCAAGTTACTCTACAATAATTTGCTGATCGTGAGTTTAAGCAAGAGTACCTTGAAAAGTTAAATGCAGAAAAATATTTTTGTCAGACAACACACTACTAGAAGTTGGTGGTTATCAATAATTAGTTTTACGTTTTTAAATTGCTTTTCCCTAACTACCTTGTTGAGGCGATCGCCAGAGTAAGCATTCTAGGTAATAATATGATTTTACCACACTATTTTCAACTCTTGGCATCGTCAGTATAATGCAGCCTCGCTATTAGACAACACTTTCACCCAAAATTATAGACATTTTCGGGTTAGCGATCGCCTAATTTCCCGGCAATTTTTCATCGGGAACTGAGTTAGGATATTGCTCAAAATGAATCTACAGCGTATTGCAGGTTTATTAGGTACACTCCACTCTAGTGTTTCATCGCATTAATTCTGATAGCTTATGGTGGTGAGATCCCCGACTTCTTAAAGAAGTCGGGGATCTCACAGCCCCTCAAAATTAAAATGTACCTCACTAAAACCACAAAAGCTATACATTACTTTTGCTATAAAGTTGAAGCAGTTTTGCCGTTTCTGTTACTAACTGCTCCACATGAGAAGGTTTTTGGATATAAGTTTGAAACCCAGACAAAAGAGCCTTATTAAATATCTTAGATTCAGTAAGCTGTTATGCATTTAAATTGTGATAACAGCGTCGCCTTTATTTTTGAGTTTTCGTCCCCATTTAATAATTAACTCTCCTTCATTTAAAAGTTGATGTAATAAATATTCTAGGTCTTCAATT
>JBBSOP010000186.1:0-8748 GCA_038259655.1 Chroococcales cyanobacterium | reverse complement strand
GATTCTCCAGAACCAGATAACTACTGGTTGACGATTGATGAAACCAACCTGACACCCCCAGAAATTCAAGTTCTCATTGGCCCTGATGGTTCTGTGCTGGATGCAATTCAGTATCTAGCTAATTCAGTTCTTAATCTGAGTCAACCCCAGGAGGGGCAAGCCTCTTATACCATTGAGTTGAATGGCTACCGCGTCAAAAGACAAGTGGAAATTAAGGCGATGGCAGAAGCCGCAGCCGATGAAGTGCGTTCTACTGGCCAAGAAGTGGAAATAAAATCCCTTAGTTCAGCAGAACGTCGTCAAATCCATACCTTCTTGAAAGACTTTGGAGATTTGGAAACCTTCAGCCGAGGTAAGGAACCACATCGTCATTTGGTTGTCCGTCCGGCTGAGTTGGAAGAAGTTGGAAGTTAGGAGTTAATTAAAAACTCATAACTATATAATTTCAATATTTCTCTTAATCCCCAAAGAGATAAACTAAAAATGTAGTATCAGTAGAATTGCTGATAATTCACATATATTTTTCGTGAAAAAGTCTCACTAAATCCTATGGACGCAATTTATATTCCGCAGCTAACTAGAGCATCGGAGCGAACAGAGGAAGTTCAGGTTAAGGAGTTTCTGCCTGGTCTCGAAACGTTGACACCAGTTCGTGGTCATATCCGCGTGCAGCATCATGGTAACTACCTGGAAGTGTCCGGTCAGGCAGAGGCAATTATTACTTGTACCTGCAACCGCTGTTTGCAGCAGTATAACCAGCGTTTGGGGGTTGATACCAAAGAAATTATCTGGTTAGACGAAACTGCTAATCAAGTAGAAGACTTGCCCTTAGAGAGGGAAGTGGCTGTAGAAGACTTGATAGAAGCCTTACCACCCGATGGTTATTTTTATCCCAGTGAATGGCTGTATGAGCAAATGTGCCTAGCAATACCTCAGCGTCAATTGTGCGATCGCAAGTGTCCAGGTATCATTAGCAATAGTGGCGATAGTTCAAATCAACTAGTTGATAACCGCTGGGCTTCTTTAGAAGCACTAAAAAAACAACTTCCGGGATAGAAAAATTGCTTTCAATTTCCTGATTTAGTCTCAGCTAGGTGGTTGATTTAATCGTTTTCCACACTTGGTACAGAAGTTAAAATTTACAGGATTATTCCGACCACAATTGGTACATGCTATTAAAGTTTGAGATGAAATATCTGTACTCAAATTGTTGTTGTAATTCAATTCAGTAGACTGATAAAGTGGTTGTGAAGTTGGTTGAATAAATACTGGCTCCATTTGGGCAAAATGCTCTAACAGCATTCGATGGATAAAAATGTAACTACCTCCAACCTTTTGCAAAAATATGTGTTCAGTCGCATATTCAAGAAAGCGGGCATAGTTTCGAGGTATACAATTCTGGCTGTAGAGAATGAGGCGTAAAGTGAAATGTTGTAGGCAAGCTTTACCACCTCCAAATAATAGCCCAAACACTAGCCCAAACACTATCCCCAATTGCAGCCATGAGGGATGTGAGGGATGTAAAATTTTTAAACCAATTAATCCCCCAAAGAATCCACCAAGTAATCCGCCAATCAATCCTATTAATATGGCATTTCTAACTGAGTTCCGTATCCCTTGGTTAGGAATCGTTTTTGTTTCTATTTCTGGGCCTCTCAACCCACCTAATAATCCTAAAATTAGTCCACCAGTTAGCCCATGTATTAATCCTAATTGTAGACCATCGATGATATCTGGTTGGGTATTAGCTAGCTTAAAACACACTCCTACAGTTAGTCCCACATATAATCCACCTATTAGTCCATTTTTCAGAGATTTTTTGGCTTCTTGCCAAGACCATTTCAAAGTTTCAACTGGTTTTATTTTTGTAATACTCAAAGAACCAGTTAATACGACACTGATGACAAGAATATATACCAAATTGATTGATTGTGATTTACTTATTAAATTGCAAACAATACTGATTAACCCACAAATTATGACTCCAAATAGAAAAACTCCCAATTGATAAAATATTTTTGGCACTCGATTGGACAACCAAGTAGGCTGTATTTTTTCAATAAGAAAGACTGTTTGAGATTTTTGATACATCTGCTGTGCTAACCAAATTAGCCAGTGCCTTGCTTGCACTTTTGAGTATCTTTGCTGAGATTGACGACGCTGAAACATCCGTTCAATATAAGTATCAAACAAATGCTTGCGGCGTTCTTCTTTTGAGCCTGTATTGGGTAAATCTTCGAGTTTTTTACCTTGATAAGCCAAAGTCATAACATTTAAAGTTAGGGGAGACTTGGCTAACTCTTGCAACGTAGTATCTTGTTGAAGCAACGTTTTGACAGCTTCGAGTTGTTCACCAGCCCTGTCTAAATATTGCTCAACTTGCTGAGATGTCAAAGATTGGATGCAGATAGCAGCTTGCAATTGTAAACGTTCAGAAAGAGCTTGATAATCATGGATGCGGCTTGTCACGACAATTTCAATTAGTCCATGTTCTTGCATGAATTGATTGATAGCTTTAATGCAAGCTTCTCGTTGCTCAATTCTTACTTCATCTAGACCATCTAGCAGTAGTAATAGTTGTTGGTCTTTAATCCAGACATTACCAAGCGCCGGAAAAATTTGATATGTAGTATGTAATTCTTCAATCAGCCAATTGGCAAGTGTTTGGTGTTTATTTCCCCAAGAAGATAAGTTCAGCACTACTGGGAGAGGTTGGCTTAAATCTTTTTCGGTACGAGTGATTAATTCTTGTGCCAACTTTAGAAGAGTGATCGTTTTGCCGGCTCCTGGCTCTCCTAAAATTAGTAAGGTTCGTCCTTTTCCCATCTGATTAAAGACATCAGAGACACTTTGACTTTCAGGTAAAATTTGCCCTGACTCATCAGGAATTTCTGGGACACTGCTCAAAGGACGTTTTACTGCGTCTAATCGTTCTTCCAATCCTAGATCAATTAGAGCTTTAGTATATAGCGACTTTTCTAGTACACCTTTAATCCAATACTGTTTGACTTTATTTAGTAAAACTTCTCGAAAACGATACTCTTGTTTTCCTGAAGGAGGTTTTACCTCTCTGTTGCCTATTAATTTAGCTAGGCTGAAGCTTTCATTTACAGTTAGGTATTGGATTTGGTGCAAATCACGTCCAGCTTGTCCAATTTGAGCTTCTCGAATCAAAGCACCGTCAATGTTCAAATTTTGAAGTGGCTGTGGTTCTTGATGCATAATCTTTTTTTATGTAAGGAGTAAAAGACTTTTAACTGCAACTCCTAACCAAGGAGCTAATTGTTTGGCAATTGGCTCTAATTTTTGCCAAATTCCTTGTCCTGCATTAAACGTTTCGTTTGCTTCTTTAAGGACTTTGCTAGCTTTTTGCAAACTTGTGGCCGCAGTGGTTTTGTCTGGTTCTTTTTCTTTAACTGCGTCGGTTGCGTAATCGAGATGTTTAAGTGCTTGTTTCTTTTGGTCTTCTGGTAAATCTGAATTACGAAATATGGATTCAATTTGTGCCATTAATTCCGCAACTTCAGGTAAGGTCAATTGTTTTTCAGTCCCGCCTTGAGTATTTTGTTGATTTTGGGTTACATCGCCAGCCGCTTGTCCAACTTGAACACCTGAAAATTGACCACCGCCAATGTTGAGGGACATTCCTCCAGTGTTTTGGGGCTGTGAGTTGTTTTCTGCCATTTTATTTGCTTGATAAAAACATAATTTAATTTAAGCTCTACTTCAAGTTGAGGTGACAACTTTCCTGAAATATTTCTAAAAGTTGCGTATTTGGTGAGCTAATTATTACTATAAATTGAGATCTATTGACGGAAGTAGGACTTACGCAAAATTATGAAAAAACGTAGACGCTCAAGCGGCTTGCCCTAGGCTACCACAAAGAACACGAAGGACACGTAAAGCCTACGGCATAGCTACGCTTAGCGCGCAGCGTCTCGCAGAGAAGTTAAGAGGGTTTGACAGAGTTATTGCGTAAGTCCTGGGAAGAATAAAACCACAGAGTAAGCAGGAAAGCAGTGAACAGTTAATAGTTAACAGTGAAAACTGATTAGATAACGCATACTCTCATAACTGATAACTCTCTATGCCCAATGCCCTATGCCCAAATCCTTATAGAACGAGAAATATATTAGTTTTTAGTTGTAAGAGGTGATACAAACCTGAACAATGAGAGAAGAACTAATAACCACGGTTATATATGAACTTTCGTGAAGAGTTTAAACTACTACTACGCGCCCGTTATCCTTTAATTTATATTCCTACTTATGAAGAAGAACGGGTAGAAGCGGCGATTCGAGAAGAAGCGGCAAACCAAGGTAATCGCCCTGTGTATACTTGGGATTTTGTCGATGGCTACCAGGGAAATCCTAATGATGCAGGATTTGGGCGGCGTAACCCGCTGCAAGCTTTGGAATTTATCGAAAAATTGCCCGCTTCGGCATCAGCAGTGTTAATTCTACGAGACTATCATCGTTTTTTAGAAGATGTAGCGATCGCTCGCAAACTCCGCAATCTAGCTCGGCTTTTGAAGTCTCAACCAAAAAATATTGTATTGCTATCACCACGTATCGCCATTCCTGACGACTTAAGCGAAGTTTTGACAGTTGTTGAGTTTCCTTTACCCGCTGCCCCAGAAATTAAAATTGAGGTGGAACGCTTACTACAAACTACTGGTAGCTCCCTTTCGGTGAAAGTTTTAGATGACTTGGTGCGTTCTTGTCAAGGGCTTTCAATGGAAAGGATTCGGCGGGTTTTGGCGAGGGCGATCGCTACCCACGGCGAATTGCAACCAGAGGACGTTGATCTAGTTTTGGAAGAAAAGCGCCAAACTATCCGCCAGACCCAAATCCTGGACTTTTACCCAGCTACTGAGCAAATTTCTGATATTGGCGGACTCGATAACCTTAAAGATTGGCTACTGCGTCGGGGAGGCTCATTTACTGATCGAGCCAGACAGTACGGATTACCGCACCCCCGCGGGTTGATGTTGGTGGGGATTCAAGGTACTGGCAAATCTTTAACAGCAAAAGCGATCGCTCATCACTGGCACTTACCTTTATTACGCTTAGATGTAGGGCGTTTATTTGGTGGTTTAGTGGGTGAATCAGAATCCCGCACCCGCCAGATGATTCAGGTAGCAGAAGCCCTCGCTCCCTGTGTACTGTGGATTGATGAAATTGATAAAGCTTTTTCGGGACTTGGTAGTAAAGGTGATGCAGGTACTACGAGTCGTGTATTTGGTACTTTTATTACTTGGTTAGCTGAAAAGACCTCACCTGTGTTTGTCGTATCTACTGCTAATGACATCCAAGCCCTACCACCGGAAATGCTTCGCAAAGGGCGATTTGATGAAATTTTCTTTGTCGGTTTGCCTATCCAAGAAGAGAGAAAAGCAATCTTTAACGTGCATTTATCTCGACTGCGCCCTCATAATTTAAAAAGCTATGACATTGAAAGGCTCGCTTATGAAACACCTGATTTTTCTGGAGCAGAAATTG
Source organism: Chroococcales cyanobacterium (assembly GCA_038259655.1). Lineage (GTDB taxonomy): Bacteria > Cyanobacteriota > Cyanobacteriia > Cyanobacteriales > Nostocaceae > Halotia. The sequence goes on along the minus strand of JBBSOP010000186.1, from coordinate 3,247 downwards.
AGCAAACCTTAATTGAAGCGATGCATATTGGATTTAGCCAAAACCGTGATTTTACTACAGATGACGTTTTAGAAGCTGCGAGTCAAATTATACCTTTGGCACGAACTGCCGTTGAGCAAATCCAGCAACTACAAGAATGGGCTGCGGCTGGTAGAGCGCGTATGGCATCCAGGCAAAGTCCTTTGAGTGATACTTTTGGTAAGCTACGCTAAAGCGAAAATGTGGAAGGCAGCACTCCGGCTACTTCAACTACGCCCTTCTCTACGAGAGGCTGCGCTCAGGCTAAACTCAGTGAACAGGCAGGAAGGAGAAGGGGAGAAAGTTTGTATATTAGGCTTTTTAAACTTTTTCGAGTCTTTTGCAGTTCGGGTTTTATGATCAGTTTGTATCCTAAACTATCAGGCGATAACTTACACCACTCTAGCCCCTAGTTCCTAGCCTCTAGTCCCTTTTTCCTATGAGAGTAGATTCTACACAATCAAGAACCGCTATATTTCTCAATAATCATTGACGATTGAAGATTGAAGATTGACTATTGACTATTGGTGATTAGGTTTTAATTATGTTTTCTGGTTTACTAAAATTTATACTTGGGGTTTCCTTAGCGATCGCTGTTTTAATCGGTAGCGGCGTTGCAGTTGCGCTCTATTTCATGAATCGAACTGCCATACCCCCAGCTAAACCCGTTTATTCTAATGATAGTCCTGCCTTGCAAACCAAATCTCCCAAGGCGACGGATAAAGAAACCACACCCACTCCTTCTGCTTCTGCGCCTTCTAAAGAACCAACAGAAACATTGCCACCAGGAGCTTACCGAGGCCGTGTTAGTTGGTCTGAAGGTTTAAGTATGCGAGCAGAACCAAACCAAGATGCTGAACGTATTGGCGGGGCAACTTTTAATCAAAAAGTGATCATCTTGGAAGAAAGCCAAGATAAAGACTGGCAAAAAATTCGTCTAGAAGGTGGCAAACAAGAAGGTTGGGTAAAATCAGGCAATATTGAACGTGCTGAATAAAGAGTTAGAAGATGGGTTTAGCTTAAGTAGAACGGCATAAACAATTAAAGGTTTGTAGTGAGGACTTTAGTCCTCAAGAAAGGGCTAAAGCCCTTACTACGAAATCATTTATATTTAGACTAAGATTATACGTTAAATTGAAAAAATTAAACTTAAAAAGCACAATTTCACTACAAAGAAGTTGCAAATCAGCGTGCATCTAACTTGAGCCAGGAGTAAAAAATCATGAAAGCAGTCTTAATGACAGCAGCAGGTAGTCCTGAAGTTCTCCAAGTACAAGAAGTGGTCAATCCTGCTGTTCCTGTAGGCAATACTAAACTTTTAATCCGCTTAGTAGCAGCTGGCATTAACCCCATTGACACAAAACTTCGTAGCCGAGGTACTTTTTACCCCGATCTTATGCCTGCAATTTTAGGATGTGATGGTGCAGGTATTGTGGAAGCTGTAGGGGCTAGTGTTCAGCGTTTCCATCCAGGAGATGCAGTATATTTTTGCTATGGCGGCTTAGGCGCAGAGGCGGGTAATTACGCAGAATATACTGTTGTAGATGAACGGTTTGTAGCACATAAACCCACTTCAGTTTCCTTTGCAGAAGCAGCAGCAGCACCTTTAGTATTAATCACAGCTTGGGAAGCCTTGTATGAACGGGGAAGACTGAAACCTGGGGAAAAAGTTTTAATTCATGCAGGTGCAGGTGGTGTCGGTCATGTAGCCATTCAACTGGCAAAACTCAAAGGTGCTGCTGTCTCTACTACCGTCAGTTCCCAAGAAAAGGCTAATTTCGTCAAACAACTTGGTGCTGATGAAGTAATTTTTTACAAACAAACTGACTTTGTGCAAGCAGCTTTAGATTGGACTAATGGCGAAGGCGTAGATTTAGCTTTTGACACTGTAGGCGGCGAAACCTTTCACAAAACCTTTCCCGCCGTACGAGTGTATGGCGATATTGTGACGATTCTCGAACCTAGTGCCAATACCGTTTGGAAAACTGCTAGAGCGCGTAATCTCCGCATCGGTTTAGAATTAATGTTGACACCGATGTTCCAAGGATTAGAGGAAAGCCTCCAACACCAAGCAGAAATTCTCGAACAATGTGCCAAATGGATTGATCAAGGCAAGTTAAAAATCCAAGTTAATCATCAGTTTCCCCTAGAACAAGCAGCGAAAGCACACAAATTAATTGAAACTGGGTCTATCACAGGTAAAATTGTTCTGCTGATTAGCGATGAATGATTGAGCAATTTGCCTAAATTATTTTTGAAACGCAGAGTATCGCCGAGGAAAACGCAAAGTATCGCAGAGAAAATCCTTTGTGTACCTTTGCGTTTAACCTTTGCGTGCCTCTGCGTTTTATTAATTCTCTTGTTTCTATCTCTACCAGCTGAGGCAGCACAAACACAACCAGAACGCATACCTTTAACTCTAGAATTATTGCAAGAGCGATTACATACACCAATACTCCGTGAAGGTAACTTGACTGTAGATTTACGGCAGATGGTAATCGATTTACGACCGGAAAATGCAGCTTTCCGCGATGCCTTTTACCAACTGCTGCGAAAAGAACTAGGTGCAAAACCCTTGGGTTTAGATTTGAGTCAGTCTTTGATTCAAGGGGATTTTGTAGGTAGTGATTTAGGTTTAAGAACCCCTTTATACGCTCAAGCAATAGCGCCTATATTCACTACCATTGAACAAGAACAATTAGAAAGTCTGCGTTTGATTTGCTTACAATCATTAGCGATCGCCTTACCTAATTCTAAGGACTGTCAATCACTTTTGGGAACTGACTTAACTAAATCTAGTCAAATTTCGGTTTTCCGTGGCTCCTTAAGGCTGGTGCAAACTCGCTTTACTGGGGAATTACAGTTTTCAAGTACATTTTTTCTGCAATCTGTCAATGCTCAAGATGCAACTTTTCTTCAATCCACTAACTGGAATGAAACCAGATTTAGCCGTTCCTTCAGCTTTAAAGGTGCGACTTTGAGGCAACTGAGTAATTTTCATGGTAGTGTTTTTTTTAATCAAGCCAATTTTAAACAAACCCAATTTCAAGAAACTGCTGATTTTAATGGCAGCATATTTGTAGATACAGCTAATTTCAACCAAGCCACGTTTAAAAAGTTAGCTAAATTTAGTAATGTGCAGTGGCAAAGAAATGTAAACTTTTCAAATGTACGTTTTGCTAATCAAGCACTATTTACTAAAGCAAATTTTTATCAATTTCTCTTTCTC
>JBBSOP010000185.1:0-8778 GCA_038259655.1 Chroococcales cyanobacterium | reverse complement strand
TCAGATGATAGGTAAAAATGACAGCACATTTACTTACTATAAATCGAAAATTGCAGTCGCATAGACCAAAGCGGATTCTACTAGTTGAAGATAATGATGTCAATAGGATGCTGTTGAGCGATTATTTAAGCTATTGTGGTTACAGTGTCCAAAGTTTATCAAATAGTTCTAATTTTTTTACAACTGTAGAAAAGTTTCGTCCAGAGCTAATGTTATTAGATTTAAAGTTACCCGATATTGACGGCTATTCGCTACTAGAACAGATTCAGCAAAAACCGGATTTATCAAAGATACCTATTATTGTAGTTTCAGCCTTTGCTTTTAAAGCCGATCAAGAACGAGCTATGAAATTAGGCGCTCACCGTTATTTTGTTAAACCAGTAAATCTCACATCTCTAATTCTCACAATTGAAGATGAATTAGCTTGCCGCTGCATCTAAAATTTTATCTGAAAAATGGATTTACTCATTTTTTTGGTTGTTAATAAACTCTTCAACATTTTCACTCATTTTTTGCACAGAATTGCCGACCTCTGCAATTTTGCGTTGTACTTGTGCCACCATTAAAACTGCTGTTTGTAATTCGTTGAGTGCTTCAGCCATAGCCTCACGATAATTAGACTCAAATTCTTGTATATTCATCAGTTTGCTTTCGACCAAGTATAATAACGATCATAGCTATATATATAAGTTAATCAAACCGTTAATTCGCTTAATCATTGACGTTCGATTAATAGTCCGAAATATTGCCTATTGAAATTTGGCTAACCAAAACTTGTATAAAATTGGTTTAAGGATATATAGAGCCAGTTTGAGCAAAATAGCTTGGTTATTGATATATACAAAGTTTAAAAAAAACTACAAATAAAAAGTTTTAGAAACTTAAAAAATAGATAAAATTCAAATTCTTCTTAAAAACCCCAAAAAAATTTATAAAAACTGCCCAAAATATGTATGTAAGTTGAGGATACATACTAGATAAAGAACTACTATGTTCAAATTTCAAAATATCTGTACTTAATCATCTGTTAAATCAACACAAAAATTTATTTTTTCTTAAAATAGTAAGTAGGTAACTTTACAAATACAAATTTACCTACATTAGGTTGTGACAATATCTGCTCAAATACCACCACTGCTTAAAGATCCACAGCGTCTAGAAAGCCGTCTAGCTGAAATTCCGGCGGAACCGGGAGTTTATTTCATGCGAGACGGAAGCGATCGCATAATATATATAGGTAAATCGCGCAAACTGCGATCGCGTGTTCGTTCTTACTTCCGGGATGGATACAATAAAAGCGATCGCATAGCGACAATGGCCAAGCAGGTGAGCGAAATTGAATTTATCGTCACCGATACTGAAGCCGAAGCTTTGGCCTTAGAAGCCAACTTAATCAAGCAGCACCAGCCATATTTCAATGTACTACTCAAGGATGATAAAAAATATCCTTATGTCTGCATTACTTGGTCAGAAAACTATCCTCGGATTTTCATCACCCGTAAACGCCAATTAGGTAAAGAAAAGGATAAATTTTACGGGCCTTATACTGATGCTGGTCTCTTGCGAGAAGTTTTGCGAATATCGAAGCGGATTTTTGCACTGCGCCAACGGCCTCAACCACTCTTTAAAGACCGTCCTTGCTTAAATTATGATTTAGGGCGCTGTCCGGGTGTGTGTCAGCAGTTGATTTCACCAGAAGAATATCGTAAAACTGTGCAGAAAGTGGCAATGGTATTCCAAGGACGAACTCAAGAATTAATTGATATTTTGACAGAACAGATGCAAACAGCCGCAGAGGCGTTAAACTTTGAGTCAGCGGCGCGGATTCGGGATCAAATCGCTGGGTTAAAGTCGCTAACTGCGAATCAAAAAGTATCCTTACCAGATGATACAGTTTCACGGGATGCCATCGCTTTAGCAGCTAGTGAACAATACGCCTGTATTCAATTATTTCAGATTCGGGCTGGACAATTGGTAGGACGGTTAGCATTTGTCGCAGATGCTCATGCAGAGCCAGGAGCTATTTTACAACGAGTTTTAGAGGAACATTACCAAACTGCTGATTCAGTGGAAATTCCTACAGAGGTTTTGGTACAGCATGAATTACCAGATACAGAGATATTGGCTGATGTCTTGAGTGGGCGTAAGGGAAGAAAAGTAACGATTTTGGCTCCCCAGCGGCAAACCAAGGCAGAATTAATTGAGATGGTAGAGCGCAATGCTGAGTATGAATTGCAGAGAATGCAAAAATTAGGCGATCGCAATCATCAAGCCATGCAAGATTTAGTAGCCATTCTCGATTTACCAGACTTACCCCACCGCATTGAAGGTTATGATATCTCTCACATTCAAGGCTCCAATGCAGTAGCTTCCCAAGTCGTATTTATCGATGGCTTACCCGCAAAACAACACTATCGTCACTACAAAATCAAAAATCCTACAGTCACAGCAGGACACTCGGATGATTTTGCTAGTTTGGCTGAAGTGATTCAGCGGCGGTTCCGTAAGTACGGCGAAGATTCACAGTTAGAACGAGTGGGTAATTCTGACTGGCCTGATTTAATTATGATTGATGGCGGTAAAGGTCAATTATCATCTGTTGTTGGCGTTTTGCAAGAGCATAATTTATTAGAAGACTTGCGAGTTGTCAGTTTGGCGAAGCAGCGAGAAGAGATTTTTTTACCGGGAGAATCTCAACCTTTAGAAACAAACGCAGAACAACCAGGGGTACAGTTGTTGCGACGGTTGCGAGATGAAGCCCATCGCTTTGCTGTGAGTTTCCATCGTCAGCAACGTAGTGATAAATTAAAGCGATCGCGTTTAGATGAAATTCCTGGTTTAGGACATCATCGCCAAAAGCTGCTTTTAGGGCATTTTCGCTCGGTTGATTATATTCGTCAAGCTACAGCTGCACAACTAGCCGAGGTTTCAGGAATTGGGCCAAGATTAGCGCAAGAAATTTACAATTATTTTCATCCTGCTTAACCACGACAGGACTTACGCAAAACTATAGAAAAACGTAGACGCTCAAGCGGCTTGCCGTAGGCTACCGCAAAGGACACGAAGTACACGAAGTTAAGAGGGTTTTAGAGAGTCCTTGCGTAAGTCCTACACGAATTAAATTCGCCCGGTGTAATATATATAGCTCAGAAAATATTACAATCTATCAGAGATACTGTTAACACTACAGAGATGCTTCATAATGGCAACCACATCTAATGTCCAGGTAACTATTTCCCTGACTGAACTGGGTTTAGACGAAGATGAGTTGCAAACAGAAGTGCAGAATTTGCTCCCACAAATTAAAGACGTGGATGGAGTAGAAGATGCAGATTTAGTGGCAGTTACAGAAGCCCCCCAAGGTGCAAAGGCTTTCGGGGGTTTCTTGTCAGGGACATTAAAAGCTGTGGTCAATCCAGCCCTCATCAAACCTTTGTTTGGGTTTTTGGGCAGAGTGTTGGGCAACAAAACAATTAAAGTGGGAATCAAAACACCAGACGGCAGAGAACTTAACCTAGAAGCCAGTAGTCGGGAAGATTTAGAATTTGCTGGGCAGCTAGCAGAGAATTTTGTGAACAAGACAAATATACAAAACAGTAACAATGGCTAAGTTTGCACTGCTGATAGGGGTTAGTGAGTACGATTATCAGGATGAAGATTTAAAACCACTATCGGCTGCTGTCAAAGATGTTGAGGCGATGCAGCGAGTTTTGGTGAACCCAGAAATGGGTAACTTTGCGTTGTCAAATATTACTGTGCTGAAAAATCCTCAACCGCAAGCTGTGAGAGAAGCTATCTTTCATCTTTTCTTCAATCGCCAAAAAGATGACTTGCTGTTGTTTTATTTTTCTGGTCATGGAATTAAAGATGAAAAAGGCAACCTCTATTTGTCAACTCGTGAAACTAAAAAACAAAATGGCAAGCTAGTAACACCCTCCGCAGTATCAGCTAGTTTTCTGCATGAAAATATTAACGATAGCCGTTCTCTACGACAAGTGATTATTTTAGACTGTTGCTATAGTGGGGCAATTACCCAAGGCATGACAGTTAAGAGTGATGGTACTGTAAATGTGCAAGAGCAACTAGGCGGTAAAGGCAGAGCAATTCTCACTTCTTCCACTTCTACTCAATATTCCTTTGAGCAAGAAGGCTCAGAACTTTCTATTTATACCCGTTATTTAGTTGAAGGGATTGAAACAGGCGCAGCCGATAAAGATACTGATGGCTGGATTTCCATTGATGAATTGCATGAGTATGCCAGTACAAAGGTGCAAGAAGCTGCGCCAGCAATGACTCCTAAATTTTACCCAGTTGAAGAAGGTCATAAGATTTTGTTGGCAAAGTCGCCTAAAGATGACCCCAAGCTGAAGTATCGCAAGGAAGTAGAATGCCGCTTCAAGAGTGGCAGATTTAGCCCTACCGCCCGTCGCCTGTTAAATTCATTGCGTCTCAAGTTGAAACTGACCACTGAAGTTGCAGATGCTATTGAAGCCAAAGTTCAACAACCGTACCAGGAGTATCAGCGGAAATTAAAAGACTATGAAGAAGCGCTGATTGAGGAAATTGAAGTTGAAGCAATACTAAGTGAAGCTACACTAAATGACCTGAGAGATTATCAGCAACATTTAGGGCTGAGGGATGAAGATGTAGCACCTATTGAAATACAAATTATTGGTCAGCAAAAACCGACTGTCACCGTAGAACCAACGCCTGTACCCCCAGAACAGAATCCAGCCAATCAGTTTGATTTTGAGGTGGTAACTGTAAATGCTAAGGGAGAACCAATTAATCGCAGTCGCAAACAAGCCAAGTTTTTCTCAGAAAATTTGGGCGATGGCGTAGTTCTAGAGATAGTTACAATTCCTGGTGGTCAATTTTTGATGGGTTCCCCAGAGAATGAGCCAGGACGAGACAGTGATGAAAGTCCACAGCACTTTGTCACCATTCAACCCTTTTTCATGGGTAAATTTCCAGTTACACAAAGTCAATGGGCTGTTGTAGCAGCGCTGAAAAAGGTAAATATTGATTTAAATTCTGACCCCTCCAAATTCAAAGGCGGTAATCGACCTGTTGAGTGTATTTCTTGGGATGATGCAACTGAGTTTTGTGCCAGATTGTCTAATCAAACTGGGAAAACCTATCGCTTACCTAGTGAGGCAGAGTGGGAATATACTTGTCGTGCGGGAACGACTACCCCATTTTATTTTGGTGAGACCATTACGACTGATTTAGCGAATTATCGCGGGACAGATTGGGATTATAAAGGGACCTTGTACCCAGGTAATTATGGTCAAGGTCCCAAAGGTGAATATCGTGAGCAAACAACAGATGTGGGAATATTTTTACCAAACCCCTTTGGTTTATTTGATATGCATGGTAACATATCGGAGTGGTGTCAGGACGCTTGGCACGGAAATTATAATAGTGCGCCAACAGACGGCAGCCCTCGGATGAGTGATAACGATAATCGGCTGCTGCGTGGTGGTTCGTGGTTCAACGATCCGAGGCGCTGTCGCTCGGCCCTTCGCGACTGGCGCGCGCGTGTCGTTAGGGACGTCAACGTGGGTTTTCGGGTTGTGGTTGCTGCGCCCCTCAGGACTTAGTATCCCTTTACGCTCTTGCCCTTTTGCACTCTTCGCTTTTTCCTTTTCCCTTCTTTTCTTCTTTCTCTCGCGCTCTGCGCGATCAATTTTTTTTTAGTTAAATCTTGAATGAGTGATTTACCAATCATACAAAAAACATACGATTTAATCAAGTGGTATGTACCAATTTTAAATCGTCTGCCCAGAGATCATAAATTCTTGCTAGGAAATCGCATAATTACAGAATTATATGATTTGTTAGATGGTTTAATAGTAGCACGATATGCAAAGCAAAAATTAGTTCAGTTAGAAGCCTTAAATAGCAAATTAGATATTTTACGTTATCAAACTCGGTTTCTTTTAGAGTTTAATTTAATTAAAACAGAGCGTTATGAATATGCACAAAAACTTTTAAATGATATTGGCATAGACTTAGGCGGCTGGATTAAACAGCAAAAATTTAAACCCATTACTTCCAATTAAAAAATATTCAGTAGGCGTAGGTTGGGTTGAGGCTTTGCGAAACCCAACAAAACCAGTGATTATTGGTGTTTGGTTTACCCTGCGGGAAGCCGCTACGTGTCTACGTTCCTAAACCCAACCTATAAATTTTTTATGTAATTAAAATTATGAAACGATATGGAAATCTTTGGAATGAAATTATTGCATTTAATAATTTACTAAAAGCCGCCCAGCAAGCACAACGGGGTAAGCGTTTTCGAGAAAATGTTTTAAAATTCAACTACAATTTAGAACAAGAATTATTTCACCTACAAGCAGAATTACAGTCAAAAACATATTTTCCAGGAAACTACAAGACATTTCAAATTTTTGAACCAAAGCCGCGAATGATTTCAGCAGCTCCCTATCGTGATAGAGTTGTACATCATGCTCTTTGCAACGTAATTGTTCCCATCTTTGAGCGCACATTTATCAGTGATTCCTACGCTAACCGTATTGGGTTTGGTTCTCATCGCGCCTTGCGTCGCTTTACTAAATTCGCCCGTTCGAGCCGCTATGTTTTGCAAGCTGATATTCAAAAATATTTTCCTAGCATCGACCATGAGATTTTAAAGTCATTTGTGCATCCTCCGAATATAAAACTGGGTCGGATAGCTTGGTAGGCTGTGAGGCCGAACAGTTATTCGATTCATCCCAATACTAACGAGTGCTTAAAGCCACAGATAAATACTTTTCAAACAACCTCTAAGCATAGTCGAAGTGTCGAATTTTTGCCGCAGCAAATATATATGAAAAAAATTTAGACAAAGTGAGAACAGAACAACAAGTTAGAGTTAACGTTGCAGTGTTCGTTATTTATTGCTTGTTAACTAACAGTTGTGGGTTAATAATACAGAAAATCTTCATATAAGTTTATCTCAGATGCAAAGAGAAGTCGGAGATAGGTTCATCTAACTGACGCTATATTGCTACAAAAATATTAACTAAATATTAAGAGAGATATTTTGTTACTAAAGATACAGTAATTTCCAGCTTTTAACTTTTGAATACAAGAACGGCTTATTTTGTATTTGTCCGAAATGACTACAAATAACTCTCTCTCAAGGCATTAGTTACAGGGATCACTCCTTCTCTAAGCAGTAGTTTATCAGAAAATTAATTTATGTATCTAAAGCAGGATGGTAAAATCACTGAGATTTTCAGATAATAGTTAAAGAAATCAAAAATTTTTCAAATCTAAAGTCTTGTTTAAAATAATCAGCTAATATCTTGGCTATTTGTTACGTTGGGTCAACCCAAAATATTTGCTGGGTTAATTGACGGTTTTCCAAACAAAAATAGTTACACACACCAGGGGTCAAAAAATGCATACATTACAAAAAATTCACTGCCCAAACTGCGGCAGTGATGCAGAGCGTTATTATATTCTTGATAGTCAATTAACTCGGACACAATGCCCGACTTGTGATTATTTAATGATCAGTTGTACTCGTACTGGCAAAGTCATTGAGGCTTATGCCCCAGGTATTCTTGCCAAAAGGTAAAGTTAGAAATTAATTATTATTTCCTTTACTGGCGCGTAGTTGTCCACAGGCTGCATCGGCTTCTAATCCACGAGAATAACGAACACTAACAGCAGTTTGTTGTTGTTTGAGGATTTGAACAAAAGCTTGAATGCGATCGCGGTTGGGGCGTTTATAGTCAACTTCTGCAATGGGGTTATAGGGAATCAAATTCACATGACTTTGGAATCCTCGCAGACATTTTGCCAGTTGCAATGCGTGTTCTGGCAAATCGTTCACCCCAGCCAGAAGGACGTATTCAAAAGTCATACGCCGTCCAGTTATTTCTACATATTCCCGACATTCAGCTAGCAAATCTTCTAGAGGATAAGAACGAGCGCTAGGGATAAGTTGCTCTCGCAGTGATTGATTAGGTGCGTGGAGACTAACAGCAAGAGTAATTTGTAAATGGTGTTGGGCTAGTTCACGGATGCGATCGCGGATACCAACTGTAGAAACAGTTAACGATCGCGCTCCTATACCAACATCTTGATTTAAAGATTTTAAAGCTGCTAAAACATTCTCAGTGTTTAATAATGGTTCACCCATACCCATAAACACTACATTACTCACCCGTTGCTGAAAATCTTCTTGAACAGTTAAGACTTGATCAACAATTTCATACCTTTTAAGGTTGCGTTTGTAGCCTCCTTTACCTGTGGCGCAAAAATCACACGCCATTGGACAACCCACCTGAGTAGAAACGCATACTGTTAAACGCTTATCTGTGGGAATACCAACGGCTTCAATAATTTGACCATCTGCAAGTCTTAAGAGATATTTGACAGTAGCATCGGGAGCGACATTGCGGTGATGGATGGTTGAGCGCCCAATGAGTGTTTCTGCTGCTTCCGCCCGCCATTGTTTAGGAAAGACAGAAATATCAGCTAGCGATCGCACTTGCTTTTGATAAATCCACTCATGTAGTTGTTTTCCTCTATAAGCGGGTTGTCCCTGCTGCTGCACCCATGCAGTCAATTCAGCAAGGGAAGCACCTAGTAAAGGAGGAATTTCGTGTAATTTAACTGAGTCTACCTGAGAAATAAGAGGCGTAACAGACATAAGGAATCAAGAAATCAAAAGTTGATGCTGGATCTCTATCCTATAGCTTCTTGTTCAAGATTAGGGTTGAGAGCCTAGCTTGCTGACTAAAACTATAGCGGTTTTTATTT
>JBBSOP010000184.1:0-8832 GCA_038259655.1 Chroococcales cyanobacterium | reverse complement strand
TGTTTTATTTCCAAACTATAGAGATCTAATCTTTGATCGTCGATTGTCGCATCATGAACCACTGCCATACCGCCACCATAATAACGCCCATTACCCACGGCGATTTGTACAGTTTTCACATGCAAAGATTTACCATTAATACGAATTTCTGCACTAAAAGGCCGAGACTCCCAAATTACTTGTAATGCAGTAGCAGCGTAAGCCAATATTCCCCAACGGCGCTTAACTTCTTTGGTAAGTCGCTGGGTAATTTTCACACTCAGTCCTAAACTAGCAACATTAAAAAAGTATTTGCCGTTTACCAATCCTAAGTCAATGCGTCGTAAATCTCCATAGGCAATTACTTTACAAGCTTCGTTTAAAGAGTTAGGAATACCTAAAGTCCTCGCCAAATCATTAGCAGTTCCCAAAGGTAAAATTCCCAAAGGTAATTGAGTCTCAACTAAAGTATCTACTGCGGCATTAAGTGTGCCATCACCACCGCCAACAATTACCAAGTCAACTTCATGTTGATGACGAAGGATAATTTCAGAAATATTTGTGGGGTTTTCGATTGATTCTTCGATCAGATTAAAACCTAGTTGCTTAAGACAATCAATTGCTTCTGAAAGACGCTTTTCTCCTTGACGGGCATGACGATTTATTAGTAGTAATGCGCGGGAACTTACGGGTAGCGCCCTTTGTAGTCTATACGTCCAATTTTCCGCGTCCATATACTGTACTTGCAGTTGATTAACAATAGGCTGTGATGAAATTTATCAATAATTTTGTTTATCAACGCTAACTATTGCGTGATATTTATTACTTTTCAACTTATTTATTTTTGTTAGCGATCGCAGGTTTTAATACGCAGAGAATAATGTCTTGTATATTTGGTTTTTAACATAGGGATTTATTCTAATATTATAATGCTAATCAAAAGCTAGAGGTTTGCGACTATAAGTATATATTTGTAGGTTAAATCTCTAATTATAGTAACAATAGTTACAAATATTTAAATTTCAATTACTGCTATAGTGATTGTTTATGTCAACCCCTGATGTGTCAGATTGAATATTGTCCACAATTTTCACAGAATTATTGATATTAACTATTTGCTTGGATGAATGCTAAGGAGTATCAATTAAAGCCTGATTATTTGGAGGTTAAAAGCCAATCAAATTTAAACATGAAGGAATGCGGATAGAAGATTTTGTAGGTATGAGGTTAGTTGCTGTAGCCTCTCTACCTTAAAAGAAGTCCTGATATGGTGTTATCCAAATCACCTATAACAGGTAAAATTGTATCCTTTTGGCTTTTACCTGATTTCTAACTTTTAATTTTGCGATCGCATTCACAGCTTTGAGAGGTTCATCTCAAATTAATTGCTATTTTCTTGCAGCTTTTCTTGGAGTTTCTCATACTTTTGGGTTTGAATATCAGCAGCAGAAGAATTTTTCTTCATATCTAAGGTTGGTACTACTACAGCAGGAGAATCTGACCGTTTTGATTCCGTAGGTGGTGATGCTGGTATGATTACAGGCGTTGATTGCCTTGCAGGTTGGGGAGAGGTGGACTCTTTATTAGAAGAGGGTGCAGTCTTTTGTGATGATGGTGTGGGGGAAGCATCACGAGAAGAACGAATTTCCCGTAGTCTTTCTACTAATGATGGTGTAGGAGAAATTGAGGGTTGTTTAGAATCACGGTTCGTTGATTCTCTTGAATTAGATGGCGATGATTTATCTGTAGAATTACTGCTACTAGTATTTGGAGATTCTTCTTGTCTCCCAGAAAAATTACGTCTGCGCCGCCTAGAAGTCGAAGATTGATTAGGAGAAGCAGTTTGAGTATTTTGTGTAGTGTTATTTTCTTGATTAGGTAGTGGTGTGAAATCAACAGTAGGCTTTTGTTCAACAGATTCTATTTGGCGCTGTTCAAACAAAGGCTTTGAGGGTGACTGTGGCGCAGAACGAGAAAGCAATGTAGTAATCCCAAAACCTGCTATAGCAGCAACAAGGGCTACACCTGTACCCAGAAAAATCTTAGACTTTCCTATTTTCTTGCTAGCTGATGTCGAATTTTTCGGCTGTGGTTTTTCTTTAACATGACTGGGAACATTTCTTTTAGGTAAACTTTTGCGTTGTTGTTCGGCAGACAAATTGATAGTTGCTACTGAGTGAGTAGGCACTACTTGAGGAGTAACATTAAGTCCATTTCCAGGTAGTAATTTTAGCCAATCGGCGACAGTCGCCGGACGAAAACGAGAGTCTACAGCCATACCACGCATAACGGCTTGATTGACTGCTGCACTCAAATGTGGTTGTAATTCGCGGGGAGAGGACATTTTTTCGCGATCGCGCAACAGGGCTGGCAGTGGAACTTGTGCTGTCAACAAAGTATATAATGTTGCTGCCAAGCCATAAACATCTGTGGCGGGTGTGCGCGGTGCTTGGGTTAAGTACTGTTCCAGTGGAGAATAACCCTCAGAAACCATACCAGTATGAGTTTGCCTCACACTGCCGTTAAATTCTCTAGCAATGCCAAAATCAATTAGTACTACTTCTTGAGTCCCTTGACGGAGAATGATATTATCCGGTTTGACATCCCGATGTAGCAAACCATTGTTATGTACTACCTGTAATGCTGCTCCGATTTGACGGATGTAGTGAATTGCTGTTGCTTCTGGCAAAGGTATAGCTGGCAATACAAAAGCATCTCCTAAGGTTTCGCCAGGAATATATTCCATTACCATGTAAGGTAATCCATCTTCCACAAAAAAGTCGCTAACTCGGACAATATTTGGATGGATACAAGTAGCCAATCGTCTGGCTTCATCTTGGAATTGGCGTTCAAACTTGGCAAAATCAGGGTGTTGTCGTAGCTTTTCATTAATAGTTTTCATCACTACATCTTGACCTAAGTAGTGATGAGTAGCCTTAAACGTAATGCCAAAGCCACCGCGCCCTATTTCTTGGATTAGGGTGTATTTTCCACCCTGCAAAATTGTGCCTGTTAACATAGAGAGTTTTAAGTCCTGATTCCTGAGTGAGCAGATAAGTACTAATTCCTAAGTTTTCAGTGACTTCCAAACAATAAAGCTTTCTCAGATATTTTATTAGGCTTATATGCCTGTTTTTAGAGACGATTTATTTTTTGGATCTCCCGAAGTGGAAAAAACCTCCTGATGATCGTCATAGCTTTGTCTTTTTAATAATACAGTAGGGCAACAGCAATGCCCATTGATGTTAAATCAAGCTGTGAATACGCTTCTCTTCAAGATACTTACTTTTTCTGTCTGCGATCGCTCGATTTTTAAGCATAGTTGCTACGAATACCAGAGAATTTATTTTTTGGTATTTCCTGATACGGATTTTTATATAAAAAACAGAAGCAAATTATACCAACTTAAATTATAGATCTTTACGTTTAATAGTTATTAATGTTACAACAATTTTAAGCCAGTATTTTAGTTGCTCCTATTAAATACGAGCGCAAATATAGATTTTAAGGCTTTGGTGCATCTAAGTTAGCCAAATAAACATCTACGTGTAAACTTGTGAGGTAACTAATGCGCCCCATTAAAATTTGCGTATTTATTCTTAGTACACTACTAGCCAATTGTTCTTATCAATTTCTGCAACCTAACTTATCCTTAGCAAAATCTACCCCAAAGATAATTCAAACAGCCAGTCCGACTGTATTGGCCAAGGCAAGTTACCTCTCACCGTTAGAACAACAGGTAATAGCAGAAATGACCAAGGTGCGGACAAATCCTCAAGCATACATACCCATCCTTGAAAATTACAAAAAGCGCTTTCAGGGTAAACACGTAAAATTATCTAAGACTACTTATTTAGTAACTCAAGAAGGTGTAAAACCAGTTAATGAGGCGATCGCCTTTCTTCGATCAGTCCGTCCTGTAGGTGTATTAGGTACATCCAAGGGGATGTCTTTGGGTGCTAGAGATCATGTCAAAGACCAAGGTACAAAAGGTGCAACAGGCCACTATGGCAGTGATGGCAGCGATCCGTTTAACCGCATCAACCGTTATGGTAAATGGCAAACCACCGCCGGCGAAAACATCAGTTACGGGCCAAATACTGCCCAAGATATTGTCATGCAATTAATTATTGATGATGGAGTACCATCACGCGGCCATCGCAAAAATATCTTTAACAGTGCTTTCAAAGTCGCTGGCGTTGCTTACGGAACTCACAAAGTTTATAGGACAATCTGTGTGATTACTTACGCGGGTGGATATCAAGAAAAATAGATTGGATATAGTGCTTCTCGGTTGTGTGCAATACACTCCAGTAAGGAAAAGGGGCTAGGGGCTAGTGGTTTATCGCATTAAATTTGATCGGTGAACTCATTCTTAGTTTTTCTTCCTTTGCGCTCTTTGCGTCCTTTGCGGTTCGTTCTTCTAACCCAGTAAACTTATTTTGACAGACCGTTGCTAAATCTCTACAAGGATTTTGGGTAACGCTTTCCGAAAACTTTTACTCATACTGTGGAGCTAAATATATAGTAATTTTTCACTCCTAAGCTGTGAGATTTTTGATGCAAAGACTACAATTTTGGAAATTTTGGCCGGAAGTAACTCAAAAAGGTGCTGAACAATTAGCACAGAAACATACTATCTCACTGTTAGAACAACAGGCGATCGCCCAAATGAATCAAGTGCGGACAAATCCTGCTGCATATCTCCCAATTCTGGAAAATTATAGAAAGCGCTTCCAAGGCAAAAAGGTCAAAATCTCTGACTTTGTTTATTTACAAACCCAAGAAGGAGTAAAAGCAGTTGATGAGGCGATCGCTTTTCTCAAGTCAGCCCCTCCTGTGGCAGCATTAAGCTTATCCCCAGGTATGTCTTTGGCTGCTAGAGATCACGTTAAAGACCAAGGTGCAAAAGGAGCTACAGGTCATAATGGCGGGGATGGCAGTGATCCGTTTACTCGGATTAGTCGCTATGGCAAATGGGAAATGACTGCTGGTGAAAACATTAGCTATGGTTCCAGTACAGCTCAAGATATTGTTATGCAGTTAATTATTGATGATGGAGTGCCGTCACGTGGTCATCGCCACAATATTTTTAACCCCGCTTTTAAAGTTGCCGGAGTAGCTTTCGGTATTCATAGCACATATAGGCAGATGTGCGTGATTACATATACTGGAGGATATACAGAAAATTTATAATTGTTGTGCGATCGCCTAAGTTTTCAAAAAACCTCAGATAATGCCTTATCCTTCCACAAAAGCTGTCAACTTGAATGTCTACATCCAAGGTCAAGGATTCCCTATTTTAGGCATACACGGTCATCCTGGTTCTGGTCGTAATCTTTCGGTTTTTACCAATCACTTATCAAAGCGCTACAAAACTTTTGCCCCAGATTTGCGTGGTTATGGCAAAAGTCACTTTAATGGCAAATTTGAGATGTACGACCATTTAACCGACTTAGAGGCGCTTCTAGACCGCTTTGAGATTGAAAAATGTCTATTATTAGGCTGGTCGCTTGGTGGTATTTTAGCGATGGAATTGGCATTGCGTCTGCCTCAGCGTGTAACTGGCCTAATTTTGGTAGCGACAGCGGCTAGACCTCGTGGGAATCATCCCCCCATTAGTTTACGGGATAATGTTTATACAGGTGTTGCTGCCCTATTGAATGTTGTTCAACCGAGTTGGCAGTGGAATATAGAAACTTTTGGCAAGCGATCGCTTTTTCGTTACTTAATCCAACAACATACACCTGCTGCTTACGACTACATTGCTAAAGAAGCAGTACAGGCTTATTTACAAACATCTCCTAATGCAAATTCTGCTCTTTCTACAGCTTTACGATCTGGTTACAACAGACTTACAGAAATACAGCAAATTCACTGTCCCAGTTTAGTACTTGCTGGTGATCAAGATTGCCATATCACCGCTGAATCTAGCTTAGAAACTGCTCGACATCTTCAAAATAGCGAGTGGCATTGTTATCCCAACACAGCCCATCTTTTTCCGTGGGAGATTCCCCAGCAGGTACTGGGAGATATTGACCATTGGCTAGCAGCGCATCCCCCTTCGGGGAATTAAAAATTAAAAATTAAAAATTAAAAATTAAAAACTAAAAACTAACATCACCATTGATTGCAGTGTCAACGCAATTCGCAATTAAAATCAGTGGGGCTTGTACCCTGAATTAATCAGTTGACAATTTTGTCCGCAATTGCGTTAGTGACGTTTGCGTAGCGTCTCCCCTTGGGAAAAGGAGCGTCACTGCGAATTGCGAATTGTTTGGTCAAGAATCAAAAGAAGCAAGGGAGAAATTAGGGCTATTCGCGCAGCATTCCCGTAGGTAGCCCTTACTACAAGCAAATCCTTCTGGCGACTATTAGCTTAAGGAAATATCCCCCGCTGCTCCCCTGCCTTTTAGTTTGACTCTGTCGCCTTACTTACATCAGACCGCTAAAGACAGGCTTTACTTTACGGTCAATCCTTTCCCCCAAGTCTTCAGCAATTGTTAGAGTACCTGGTTTGCAGCGCTTCACATTCACAAGTATTCCTTGTGCGCCTTCTACTTCTAAGTCTTCTACATAGCCTTTGAGGGCAGCTTTAGCATCAGTAGAACTTAGAAATGGCCCAAAGTAGTAGGTGCAACGCGGATTTTGCGTTACTATCTCCACCCACCAAGCCAAGCCAAGACTGTTAAATGTGTTAATCAAAGATTCTTTCAGGTTATCCCAAATTGTTTTCATAGTTGTTGCTGATTTATCAACGTGGTACTGAATGTTAAACGACAATATTTTACTTTTACATTTCTTTATACTATTTTCCTCTTAATTTTTAAAGAGGTTTTGGTAATTTATCTAGGTACAATGTGTTTAGCGATCGTTGGCGATAAATCTCATAAAGCGCCATACCTGCGGCTACTGAAGCATTCAGGCTAGGGGTCTTACCCATCAGGGGGATTGATACCAGTACATCGCAGGAGCGTTGTGTCAACATACTCAGACCTTCACCTTCAGAACCAATTACCAAAACAATTGGGCCACTGAACTTCACCGTATGCAGAGGTTCACTACCGGCAGCAGCAGTACCATAAATCCAAAAACCAGCTGCTTTCAATTCTTCTAAGGCGCGGCTGAGGTTGACGACTCTAGCTACAGTAAAATTTTCTAAAGCACCTGCTGCAACTTTCACAACGGTAGAAGTGATTCCCGATGCTCTTCTTTGGGGTATGACTAATCCCTGAGCGCCTATGGCTTCAGCAGTGCGAATAATTGCGCCTAAGTTATGAGGATCGGTGATCCCATCAGCTACTACAATTACAGGATCAGTTACTAATTTTGTCTGTTCAATTAGATCTGGTAATTCAACGTAGGTATAGGGAGCTATTTGTGCTGCTATACCTTGGTGATTAGCACCATTGGTAATTTGGTCTAAGCGCTTTGGTTCTACTTCGTCAATGACTGAACCATTGTCTTTAGCTTGGAGAATCAAATTATGAAAACGGGGATCGTAGCGGAGGCGAGGAGTAACCCAAATCCGATTCAGTTCTCGTTGACCTTCCAAAGCACTCAAAACAGGATGACGACCATAGATCAAATCGCTATCTTCTGTATTTTTTGGGGATGGAGATGGATGGGAGAAATTACGATGTTGACGTGGGCTACTGGATGCGGAGTGACTGTCTTTATCCTTGGGTCTAGGACTGGGACTGTGAATTGAATTAGCTATGACACGCTTGGCTTTAATTTTTATGGGTTGCCCACGGTTGGGTTCGCCAGAAGTCTTGATTTTTCTTGGTTTATTCTGCATATAAATTTTGGGTATAGCTTATGGGTGGGCTTCCAGATTTCTTGAATTTCCGATCATGAGATTGAGTTGCCCACTATTTCTCTAGATGAAGTTTTTGCAACAGTTCGGTTAAGCGCTGGGAATCGGTGAGATAAAGGTAGCCAATTAAAGTTTCTAGACTAGTTGCCTGTTGATAGATATCGGGATCAACCCGCTTTGAGCGCCTTGTGGCAGCGTTACGGCCTCGTCGGACAATTTCTAATTCTGTTTTTGTAAGATGAGGAAGCAGCGATCGCAAATGAAGCGCCTGGGTTTCGGCTCTTACTTGTGCTACTACCAGATGGTGGTAAGTATCTGTCCGCTGTAATGGCAGCAGATAGAACATCCTAACATACAATTCATAAATTGCATCTCCTAAATATGCTAAGGCAGCAGGAGAAATTTGTGGCAATTGTGTCTGAGAAATCTGTTGTGGTAATTGCGCTGTAGTTGCCAAGAATGCTTGGGTCAAAGATGAATCTAGCTGAGGAGCTTCATCTTGTTGTCCATCTAATAGCTCTTCCTCCTTTGACTTCACAAATTAATCATTCCTTAATGGGCTACATTCAAAAGGCATCTGCAAAAAGATTTATTCTTTGTTTGGATATGCCATACTGGTATACCTAGCATAATCAACACTATCAAAATTAATGATTAAATTTTATCTTTTTTAATTGGTAGTTTGTACTAAAAACTAATCTCTTAATATGTATCTATTGTATCTACTAAATAGTCTTGCTGACTTGACAAATAGTCATTTAAAGTATCAAATACTTAATAGACTAAAAATACAAATTATCTATTTATACATGCATCAAAGCGTTAATTTTTGGCATTATAGCTAAAGGCTACAAAGTTTTTTGTGTGTATATTTATTATTCTGACATATTGAGATATACTGATTTTCTTGACAAGATGATGACATTTTAGATCTGCTGGCTTTTGTGCCTCTCCCACAAGGAGCTACGGTGTACACACAATTCTTAAAATTCTCCCTAGTACTTGGTTTGGTCATCTAGCTTTAGGTTGTGCGA
>JBBSOP010000183.1:0-8832 GCA_038259655.1 Chroococcales cyanobacterium | reverse complement strand
GACTTTCCTATCCAAATAATTTATGAAGGCCTGTTACAGGATAGACAGGTTAACCGAAAGGTTCTACAATCTGACTGATTGTGGTAAATTTACCTATTGCTCAATCAACCCAAGCATAGTAAAGATTTTCTAGCGCTTTTGCGTGATTGCGAAAGCGTACTATTAATATAGGAAGGTCTTTAGTCAAGGACAGCAAATAACATGGATGTAAAGCTGATTTTAGTTGGGTTAACGGTTCTATTTTCGATTTCGTGCTTATTTTTTGGTACGAAAAATGGGTTTTATGATTCAGAGAACTATCACGGTAATGGCTCTGCACATTGAGAGAAGACTGAGTGGAAAAAACCTCTGCTCAGAATTTTAGAAACACAAAAAAGCAAAAGGCAAGTTCCCATAGCCCCAAGTTTAAGGGTTTCTCATTACCCAATTTTTGTGAACCAGTGCGGGTTCGCAAAAAGCGTCCTCCCCAATCCAAAATCCGCATTATTAAGGGTGTAGAGGCGCACTACAAAACTTATCCCAAGGTCAAAACACCAAAATTCTTGTAGTTTGTGGCTTTTGGGGTATTTCAATGACTATGAGGTTGGAGGGGAGGAGAGCATGAGGGATAATGTGTCGGCATCCTCTCGCGTTGATGCTGAGGAAAGGGCGGAATTAGAATGTTTGCCTTATAGTGTCCAGCATAACGATGAGGGCGTGTGTTTATTAGTAAAAATGGGGCCACATCGCATCTTATTAGATTGTGGCTTAAAAGATAGTTCTTTGTTGGTAAGCACGCTAACTAAATCAACACGTAAAGGCAGTTTACCCCAACCAGCAGATTTAGTTTTAATCAGTCACGCCCACCCAGATCATGCTAGAGGACTACTAGCACTGCATCAATCTTTTCCCCTTTTACCTGTTTACGCTAGTGAAGTCACCAGCAAGTTACTACCGCTAAATTGGCCAGATCAAGATCCTCAAGAAATTCCCCAATTTTGTCATGCATTACCGCTGCGATCGCCTGTAGAACTGCAAGATGGCTTAGTAGTAGAGTTATTTCCTGCCGGACACTTACCAGGGGCAGTAGCAATTTTGCTCACTTATACTACAGAGCAGCACTCTTACAAGCTTCTGTATACAGGAGACTTTTTCTTATCCAACTCCAGGCTGGTAGAAGGTTTGCGGTTAGAAGAATTGCGAGGATTAGATCTCAGTGTACTGATTATCGAAGGTACTTATGGCACATCCCGTCATCCTCATCGCCGCAACCAAGAAAATCAATTAGCTGAACGAATTAATCGGGCGATCGCAGATAATTATTCTGTTCTCCTACCCACACCCGCTTTAGGTTTGGGGCAAGAATTATTAATGCTTTTACGCTCTCATCACCACTTTACAGGGCGTGATTTAGATATTTGGGTTGATGGTGCTGTCGCCACTGGATGCGATGCTTATCTAGAACTACTACCCCATTTACCTCCATCAGTACAGAACTTTGCCCGTCATCAACCCTTATTTTGGGATGAACGAGTACGTCCGCGAGTCCGTCGCTTGCCACCAGAACATCGTGCCACTATAGGTAAGTCTCCTTGTATTGTTCTCACCGACTCTACAGCCGATTTGGGACAATATTGCCAACCTGATACTAGACCTTGGCTAATCCTGCTACCAGAAAAAATTGATATAAAAGTTCACGAAAAATATTTAGCACCCACTACTATTGACGGCTATCTTTTAGCGCAGCATAGTGATGGCCCTGGTACTACTCAGCTAATTCATAACTTGCGTCCCCAGCACGTCGTTTTTGTTCACGGTTCCCCTACCTATTTAGCAGACCTAACTAGCTTAGAAGAGTTGCAAAACCGTTACCATGTCCATTCCCCCTCTGCTGGGACATTAGTAGAACTGCCAATTGGGGACACATTTTTACAACCAGCAGCTCCAGAAACTAATTATCAAGGTGAACTGACAGAATTGGGGACGGTAATTACAATTACACTTCCCGATGCGATAACTACTGATCCTCGTTGGCGGCAGTTTGCCGATACTGGTTTAATCGAGGGTCATTGGCAAGGAGAAGAACTAGTCTTGCGGGGTTTGTCTCAACGAGATCTGCTCAACCAAAATGGCGATCGCTATACTTCGTCTGATGTCGATTGCTGCGGAAACTGCCGACACCAAAGGGGGCAGCGGTGTTGGAATCCCGCTTCCCCCTTGTATAACTTCAAGGTAACTCTTGAAGGTTACTGTCCTGTTTTTGAACGCTTAAATGATAGTCAATAGTCAGATCCCCGACTTCTGCAAGCAGTCGGGGATCTCGCAGCCCCGTATTAGTTATTCAGGGTTAGCTTCGGGGTAATGGTTGCGGATACGCTCAGCTTCTGGACAGTCTTCAGTCATCAGAGGTTCTACATTACCACGCGGCACTGAAGCTAATTTTTGGGTTACAGCGCCGATACTTTCAAGGCGAATCATCTCCTCCCAAGAACAAGTTTCATCTTCCTCTTCTGTCTCATAACGTAGGGTGACTAAATCTCCCTCTATGTCGAGGATGCGGGCGCGTTCGATCCAGCGTTGCTGGTCCCGCAAGAAAACACATACCTCGCGCCCATCGCAACACAGTTGATAAATCTTGCGGTGTAGCATGTATTGCTTCTGCCTTTTTAAACAACGTAGTTAAACCTGTCAAAATCTGGGTTTTACCCCATCTTAGATTACACCTTTAGAGATAAGTTGCTCGGTTCAGAATTAGTGCATCTGGTGACTGCATCCAAAGATTTACTGATAGTGGCCAGAATCTAGGAAATTTTGAGTCATCAGCTAGTAGTTACTGCCCCAAGTAAACTCAATCTGTTTCAAGGTTATTCAGCGAATGTTTACTTCATAGAAGTCACACAATTCGGGGATTTTACACACCAGCCTAAAACCTACTGGTAAATCGCTTCTACCATTATGTAATAAAAAATACTCCAAAACAAGAGGTGATTGCGGTTGTTTAATTTGCCTACTTGTAATCATTGGCATTATTAGAAAGTCTGGGGACTCGGCTTTACTTTTCCCCCGTATATATTTGATCTTAACTCATTCTCTTGCCTACCTTAATGGTTTTCAGCAACAACACTGCAAGAGTTTTGAGTTGAGAGTTTTGGCTGATGCGACACAGTTGTATTTGCGCGCCACAATACAGCAGTATCAGCAAGATTTGTACTGTGTGAGAAATGCCATTGGCAGTTGCGAAGATGCTTCTCTTTTAATTTCACCTGTGCGTACTGCATCGTATAAGGATTCTAAATCTACCAAATCTTCTGACTGATAGCACTTGGTCGCCAACACCTGATGAAGTAGACCCTCAGATTCAACACTAAGATACCCAGTTTGGAAAGCAGATTCAACGAGTGTGCGAATCATGTTGGTTAGGGTGTAGAGAGCAATTTCTTATTTCTATTCTGAAACATTTTCCTCCTTAGCTAGTTGATATGAAACCGTAATAGTTAGTGATTATAATTACATATTCTTGTGATCTAAATCACAGTACATGAACGTATTCATAGGACTTTAAGCGCTTACACAATATTGTACTTAGGACAAAAAGTACAATAGATTTTGTCTATGCATATTATTTAAGTATATAAATATACTAATTATTAAAAAGAAATTGGCGGAAATCCTCATCCTTGTGACTCAATTGCACCCAGTCTAGATTTAAAGAATTAAATTTTTGTACTAAGCGATCGCAAGCCGGACGTTCGGTTGCATAATGTCCAGCATCAATTAGAATTAGACCGCGATCGCGGCTTTCTTGAAATTGATGAAACTTACAGTCAGAAGTCAAATAAGCTTGAGCATTGGTTTTAACTACCGCCGAGATAAAACCAGCTCCTGAACCACCCAATACAGCCACACGTGAAATTGTCTGCTGTAAATCAGCAGTGGGAGAAAAAATTAAACTAGGGGGAGCAAGTCGATTTTGAATAGTGGTGAGTAAATTTTGTAAAGGTAAAAATGGCTTGAGCATCCCTACACGCCCGTATCCTAGTCCCGCTTGCGTGGGTACTACGGGAGTAACTTCTTGGAGTTCTAGAATTTGAGCCAAAACATCAGCAGTCCCATCTTGTACTTGATCAAAATTAGTATGGGCGCTGTAGACACCTATATTGTGGGTAAAAGCTAACCGTGCCATTTCTGCGATCGCCTCACCACTGCATAACGACTTGGGAGGATTGAAAATTAAAGGATGATGGGCAAAAATTAAATTGGCTTTGAGAGCGATCGCTTCTTGCATTACTGCCAAAGTTGGTGTTAAACACACCAACACCCGTGCTGCATCCTGCAATACTCCCGGCTCAATTTGCCAACCACAATTATCCCAACTTTCACACCAAGCAGGATTTGCCCATTCTTCAAACCAAATAATTAAATCAGCAATTTTCATCTTTTTTTCAATGTCTCTGTGGCTGAATATTCAATTTTAATGATAATTGCTGACGCATTTCCTCAAAAGGTTTATTCCATACAGGCTGAGCATTCCAGTTCCATGCAGCCACTGGGATGAGTTGTTTTCTTGCTAGATAAGTTAATAAACGGTATTCATCTTCCGGTTCCCGCGAAAACGAGAAAGGATTGCGAAAGCCTGTATCACACAGTTTATAAAATGAAACTTGATCAAGATTGATACGATGTACAAGCTCTTGCCCTTTAATCAGCAAATAATCTAAAAAAAACAAACTAAAAGGCTCTATTTGGGCGCGATTGTGTGGTTCTTTCTGTACCCATTTTGCCCACACAAATCCATACATAAAATCGTGAACGTAGCGAAAGCGCATTTCTTTTTTAATTCCGAATAATTCGGTCAAAGAAACCATTTTATTAGCAAAAGATTCTAAAAAATCAGCACCATCATTTGCCACTAAAGCTTGCCTAAGCATACTGCTCACCATAAAATCAAAATCCCAGAAAATATTTTCTGGGAAATTTTGTAATTGGGCATAGAGTATGACTTTTAAGGTAGACTGCAAATGAGAAATTAATTGCTTATCGGTAGTTTGTGCCGCAATCAAATTTTCCAATTTGGCAAAGCTAGTAATTAAAGACTTTTTGGGATTGAGCGATAACAGATTAATAGACTGCTGGGCAAGAATTTCATCAAGGTATGGGAAAGCCTGAGTTGGTGCGAGATTTTGCTTCATAATTAATTGCAATATTTCAAGCAACTCAAAATAAGTATTATTTTCAATATAAAATAATACTTATTAAAATAATATAAATAAATTTAACTTTCGCTTTATACAGTGTATTTCACGTAAATGAAGTAGGGGCACAACATTTTGTGCCCCTACGATTATCTGTACCTCACTCATTGGCAATTGCTTGAATGAAAAGCTGTGAGTGCGTTAAAGAGCATCCATAAATTGCTGTAACTTTTCTAAAAGTGGCTGATATTCGAGTTGCTCAGCTAATTCTTGAGCATTTCGGTAGCACGATCGCGCCAACTTTTTGCGTTTCGTCATCGCATACAAGTTGCCCATATTCACCAAAGTTGAACTTTCTCCCAGACAATCGCCCAGTTCTTGATAAATTGCGATCGCTTGTTTGTAGAACTTTAGTCCTTGCTTGTGTTGTGCGAGGATACTGTAAGTAAAACCAATGTTGTGAAGGGTTGTTGCTTCACCAGAGCGATCGTTTAATGCTTGACGTGTCAACAGAACTTGATGATAGAGTATTAGTGCTTCTTTTGGTTGTCCTAAATCGCTATATACAGAAGCAATATTGTTCAAAGTCGTTGCTTCACCAAGCAGATTTTTAGTAGCTCGTTGAATTGGTAAGGCTTCTTGAAGAAATTTGAGAGCTTGTTCAAACTTGCCTAAAGTGCAGTAGGCAAAACTAATCCCATTTAAAGTTGTGGCTTCACCAGAAAAATCTCCTAGCGATCGCCGCATTGCTAAAATTTGGTGTTGTAGCAGCAATGCTCGTTTCGGTTCTCGCAATCTGGTATAAATCAACGCCACATCATTGAGAGTAGAAACTTCACCTTGAGTGTCTTGCAATTTCCTGAAGATGAGAACTGCTTTGTCTAAATACTTCAAAGCTTGGGAAAATCGTCCTAGACGACTGTAAGTAGAACCTAAATTACTCAGAGCATTTGCCTGGGCGCGATCGTTATCAATTTCTTGAGCGACCGCAAGCGCCTGATGAAAACACTCTAATGCTTGTTGAGGTTTCCAACAACCAAGGTGAGCTAAACCAATATCGTTCAATGTGTGACCTTCTCTGGCTCGGTCTGGAATGGCTCTTGCTAAGTGTAAATTCTCGGTGTTTAATTCGAGATATTCTGAAAATTTTCCTCGCTGATAGTAGCGGCTGGCTTCGTGGCGACGTTGTTCCCATTCTTTGACTTGACTAAAAGGTTGCGTCATCTGACCTCGGTGGCACTAGAGATAAATAGATGCTTAGGCAGATACCTTTTGGGAATAAACTCCTCTAAGGTTTCTTAAATTTGAGTTAACCATTATTCTCTACCCTTAGACATAAAATGTAAATAGAGAAGTCTACCTTTAGATACAAGACTAAAATAAAAATACCTGTAATAGAGCAGGTAATACATAGATAAATGTAGCTGAACAAAGAAAATTGCAGCATTAGCAATGCAACAAGATTCTGCAACTCAGATTTAGCCGTATATTATTTACTCACCTGAAATTTTGCATATTCTCCCAAGCATATTTTTGTCTCTAGGGTAGGTATCAAGTTATATGATTCCCAGGAGACTGACAAAATCTCAAATCCCATTTGTTAAATAAGCTATCTGCCACATTCTGATGGTTTTATCAGTACTACCACTTACTAACATCTCACTATCAGGACTAATGGCAATGGATGCAACTTTACCTGAATATTCGGTTAAGGTGTAATTGAGATCAAGGGATTTGAGGGTGTGTTGGTGTTTAAGATGAGCGATCGCATTTAGTAGCTTCTCAACATCTAGAATACTTTGGCGATCGCCTACTGTCATAAAGTATTCTTTTAACTTATCAGTATGGAACAGAAAACAGGAAATAAAAAAACATAGGTATTTTACCTATGTCTGCTTTATCATACTTAAAGATAACTCAGCTAAAAGCTAAGCAGTCTTTGTTCTGTTATTACGGCGAACTGCAAAGTAGATTCCCATTAAAGATAAAGCAGATAGGCTGGTAGGTTCTGGAATCGACATTGGTTGATCGGAGACAGTAATTTGACCTGCTACCACCTCACCGTTATCACCGACTTCTCCAATGTAAAGATATAGTGGACTGGCTGTAGAAACAGGACTTGTGAGGTTAAAACCAACTTTACCGCCATCACCTAAACTAACATATCCAGAAGCACTAGAATCAGTTGTCGAATTACCATCAAAACTTTGCAATGTCGCAACTAAGTTATCAATATTGCCACCAGTAGTACCAAATAAAGATGGATTGACAGGAGGACGCTGATTTCCTCCCATAAGCATAGTTCCAGTTGGACTAAAATCAAACACACTCAATCCTGTAATGCTGTTGACGTTGGCAGCATTGTTAGTCAAAGTACTGCTAAGTTTGATTGCATCTAAATCAAAGCCACTAAATTTGCCAGAAAAACCACCTGTGCCGCTATTGCTATCTGTAATAGCGATGGAATTGATATCGAAGCCAATTCTAGATAAATCGGCACGGTAAACAGCAGTTCCTTGGGGAGTACCACCAGTCAAACCAGATAACTTGGTAAAAGAAAGATCAAATGTTCCAGCTGTAGCACTTTGAGTAGACATCAAGCTGATTGCTACAGTAGCCAAACCAAAAGTTAGGAACTTAGAACTAGGTAACACACTGAGTATTTTCATGAGTTCTGGATACCACTTTGTAATGTGCGCGGATTCTACATACCTTTGGATACGAGCTTAAGCGCTACTTGAGGTAAGTAACTAGATAGTTTCTCAATTTTTACAAGAAATTCGTCAAGATTTTATAATTTTTTTATCTAAAACTTATACAAGACAGTAAATTTACATAAAAACTCCACCAAAAAAGAGTTTTCAGAACTACTCATAAATACTTGAAGGAGGCAGGAGGCAGAAGGTTAAATTCATTTTCTTTCTATCCCACGAAGCAAGAATCTTCCTGCCTTTAGCCCAGGAGTGTCAACAGATTGTAGGACCAGCCCTTTCAAGGTGTCTGTTTTTAGGTATTATTTTTGGGATAGAATTTTAGCTGTAGAAACATGGGGTCGTTTGGAAGGACGAGTACGTTTTAGTATCCTTCTTGTTTTTTTTGGTGCGCGAGGGTGGGATGCAAAAACAACTAAATTAACGCGAGCTGCCAAATCTCGAAGTATGTTGGTCAGTTCAATTAGATTCATTTGTGCAAAAACCTTCCATTCCTTTGGAGGAATTGCAATCATCATGCCACGATAAGTTCCACGAATTTCATCAACGAGATAATAGCTTGAAACTTCTTGCTCAATTTTTTTAATGCCGTGAACACTTCTGAGAGCAGCTAGGACGACAGAAAGGATATTATAAGAAACCAAAGCAACACAAAAAGCAAACATAGCAGCTTTAGGATAACCGAGGGTTTTAATTTCGCAATTAAATATTTCAGTTAAAATCTGGAAAAAAGTTTCTATAGTCCAACGTTTACGGTAGATTTGAGCCACAACTAAAGCATTAGCAACCTTTGTGTGGAGATTAGTCAGGATAAAAATTTTTGAGTCTCCATCACGGGTAGTTTCATCTAAAATTACTTTGACACGCCGAATATTCGATAAATAGCCCTCATCATCGCTAACTTTAACTGTTTGTTCAAAAACTGTTCCTCCTTCTACTGAACCAATATG
>JBBSOP010000182.1:0-8911 GCA_038259655.1 Chroococcales cyanobacterium | reverse complement strand
GAAGACGCAAAGAATTAGTTGAACTCAAAAACCAAGCGACTAATCTCTTGTCTAGCTACGAATCCACCTTAAAGGATAACGGCAGCTTGATTGGCGAACAGATGAAAACCTTGGCACAGGAAAAAGTTATACAACTCCAAGCCTTGATGACTAACTCTAATATTTCCCTTCCAGAGTTTCAACAGTGCTTGGATGATTTCCAACAAACTTTATTTGCCATTGGTGCGGATGTTTATAACCAAGCTAGTGAGCAAAATAGTGATGAATTTGAAGATGCTTCAGATAATTTGTCGTCCTCAGACTTAGAGCATCCCATGAATGGAACGCTAATACCACAATTTAATTTTGATTTTGATGACGAAAGTACAGCACAGGCTGATTACGAAGCTATAGATTAGTGATGGGGCAATTAAGAGGAATTGGGGCAGGGCGCAGGGTGCAGGGTGCAGAGGGGAAAGAAAAGGCAGAGGGGCAGGGCGCAGGGTGCAGGGTGCAGAGGGGAGTTAAGAAAATGCCTTGAATTTGTACCTAATCTTTAATATTTATCCCTTTCTCCCTGCTCCCTGCTCCCCTGCTTCTTCTCCCTGCTCCTCTACTCCCGGCCACTGAGCGTAGCCGAAGTGCTTCCCCAGTCCTCAGTCTGTTTGAATGATAAAAATGGTTTTATACTCCAGCAGTTTGCTAGATTGTAGAAGCGAACTGGTGTGGACTAAACAGTGTACCAATACAAAACAAATGCAATCAAATGCGTATGGGGGGTTTTCCACACCTGTTGGTGCGGCTAGCCCCTCTATTTTATGAACGGGGTTTTTCCGTTCTACGTAGCACAATTGTAAAGAGAGGGTTTTTGGCAGTGAAAAGTCCAAGCGTCTGCTTTCTCTGCTTTTAAATTTGGTAGCTTTTATCGTCTTCCACGAAGAAAGCACTTGTTGTCCAAAATTTGTTAATGATTTTTGTAAAAGGTAAAAGGTAAAATAAATTATTAATAAAAATTAACTTTGCCTTACTGCCTAGTCTTTGTTAAGCTGCCCTCTGGGTATCTACCAGTCTTCGGGAACGCCTACGGCAATATACTGACTTAACTTCTGCTTTCTTACTTCTAACTTTTACCTTTGCTATATGGCCAGCGACTACTACGAAATTCTAGGTGTCTCTCGTGATGCCGATAAAGAAGAAATCAAACAAGCCTATCGCCGTCTAGCCCGGAAGTATCACCCAGATGTGAACAAAGAACCGGGAGCGGAGGAACGCTTTAAAGAAATTAACCGCGCTTATGAAGTTCTTTCTGAGTCGGATACTAGAGAGCGTTATAACCGTTTTGGGGAAGCAGGTGTATCCGGTGGTGCTGGCGTAGGCTTCCAAGATATGGGTGATATGGGCGGTTTTGCCGATATCTTTGAAAGCATTTTCAGTGGCTTTGCTGGTGGCGGTGTCGGTGGTCAAACGCAAAGACGGCGCAGCGGCCCGGTGCGGGGTGATGACTTACGCTTAGACTTGAAGCTAGACTTTCGAGAAGCGGTATTTGGTGGTGAAAAAGAAATTCGGATTTCACATCTAGAAACTTGTGAAGTTTGTAGCGGGTCTGGGGCTAAACCAGGAACTCGCCCTCATACCTGTGCAACTTGCACCGGCTCTGGTCAAGTCCGCCGTGTTACCAGAACGCCTTTTGGTAGTTTCACTCAAGTTTCAACTTGTCCAGCCTGTAATGGTACAGGCATGGTAATTGAAGATAAATGTGATGCTTGTGATGGTAAAGGCACTAATCAAGTCACTAAAAAACTCAAAATTACTATTCCAGCGGGTGTCGATAATGGTACGCGTTTGCGGATCTCTCAAGAAGGAGATGCGGGTCAACGCAGTGGCCCTCCTGGAGATTTGTACGTTTACTTGTTTGTGAATGAAGATGAAGAATTTCATCGAGACGGAATTAACGTTATTTCCGAAATCAAAGTTAGTTACTTGCAAGCTATTTTAGGCTGCCGTTTAGAAGTAAACACAGTCGATGGGCTAGTAGAGCTAATTATTCCCGCTGGAACTCAGCCAAATACGGTGATGAAGTTGGAAAATCGTGGTGTACCTCGCTTAGGGAATCCTGTGAGTCGGGGCGATCACATGCTGACAGTGTTAATTGATATTCCTACTAAGATCATCCCAGAAGAAAGAGAGCTACTAGAAAAACTGGCTAAAATTAAGGGAGATCGCACCGGTAAGGGTGGTCTAGAAGGATTCTTAGGAAATTTGTTTAAGTAATGCAATCCTCTGCTCTATCAACTCCCGACGCTCAACTCGATTTGCGCGGTACTCCTTGCCCGATTAATTTTGTGCGGACAAAATTACGTCTGGAGCAAATGCCGCCTGGAGGTTTATTAGAAGTATGGTTGGATGCTGGAGAACCAATTGAGCAGGTTCCTGATAGCTTGGCAATGGCAGGTTATCAAGTAGAACAAATTACAGATTGCGTTGGCTATTTTTCTTTGTTAGTACGCCATCCTCTAACTTCTTCATGAAAGTTTTTCCTCAGGGACAATTGCTGGGTACAGTGTTAGCTGTACAAGCAAATTTTTACAAAGTCCAGTTGGATGTAGATGACAAAGAAATAAATTCTTCTTTTCTTTTATGTACCCGTAGAACACGCTTGAAAAAAATTGGCCAACAAGTGATGGTGGGCGATCGCGTGGTCATAGAAGAGCCAGATTGGTCTGGAGGACGCGGGGCGATCGCTGATGTTCTCCCGCGTCAAACTCAGCTAGATCGTCCACCAATCGCCAATACTAACCAAATCCTGCTGGTATTTGCTGTTGCTGACCCACCTTTAGAACCTTATCAACTCAGTCGATTTTTAATTAAAGCTGAATCTACTGAGTTAGATGTGCTTTTGTGTCTCAATAAAAGTGATTTGGTTACACCAAAGGTAAAAGAGGAAATTAGCGATCGCCTATTTGCTTGGGGCTATCGACCGCTATTTATTAGCGTCAAAAATGAGATCAATATTGACCAAGCAGCTAAATATTTGAGCAATAAAATTACTGTAATTGCTGGGCCTTCTGGTGTGGGTAAATCTAGCTTAATTAATACGCTGATTCCCGATGCTAACCTGCGCGTGGGGGAAGTTTCTGGTAAGTTATCTCGTGGTCGCCATACCACCCGCCATGTAGAATTATTTGAATTACCTCATGGTGGTTTATTAGCAGATACTCCTGGTTTTAATCAGCCTGACTTGGATTGTACCCCAGAAGAATTAGTTTATTATTTTCCAGAGGTCAGAGAAAAGTTAGCGGTTGGGAGTTGTCGCTTTAATGATTGTCTGCATCGAGACGAACCCGATTGTGTAGTGCGGGGAGATTGGGAACGCTATCAACATTATTTAGAATTTTTGGACGAAGCGATCGCTCGTCAAACTCACCTACATCAACAAGCTGACCCAGAATCAAACATGAAATTAAAATCTAAAGGCAAGGGTCAAAGTCAATACGAACCCAAGCTAGAAAGTAAAAAATATCGTCGAGTTTCCCGTAAGACTCAATTGCAAGCGTTGCAAGACTTGTATCAGGAAAGTGAGGATTAGGGACTAGGGGCTAGAGGTTAGAGTGGTGTATTTCATCAATCAGAGAATCGCTATAGGATGGAGATAAAAAAGTGCGTAGTTTACCGCCCCAGGCATCGCTATGTCTCAATCTCTTGCTAGCACGTCTCAAGCTGATGTCACTGATAGTATAATTTTTCCACCAGGAGACATTTACAGTGACGAACCCCCTTTGGAATCTGACTTACACCGCGAACAAATTGATTTACTAATCCGCCTGATTAAGTGGTGGTGGCGCGATCGCAAAAACTTCTATGCTACTGGCAACTTGACTATTTATTTCAGTCCAAATCAAAAAAAGTCAGAAGAATTTCGAGGGCCTGATTTTTTTGTGGTTTTAGACGCAGAAAAAAAAGACCGTAAAAGCTGGGTTGTGTGGCAAGAAGACGGGAAATACCCAAATGTGATTATAGAATTATTATCTGATTCCACTGCCTCGGTTGATAAAGGCCTGAAAAAACAGATATACCAAAACACATTTCGCACCCCTGATTATTTCTGGTTTGATCCAGTTAGCTGCGAATTACAAGGATTTCACTTAGTTGATGGCCAGTACCAAGAACTGTTACCCAGTCCTGATGGTTGGTTATGGAGTCAGCAGTTAGAGCTATATTTGGGAGTTGAGTCTGGTAAACTACGTTTTTTTACTTCAGATGGGCAAACAGTAATGTTGCCAGAGGAAGAAGCTAATCAACAACTAGAACAAGTCAACCAACAATTAGAACAGGAACGTCAACGGGCTGAAATATTAGCGCAAAAGCTAAGAGCCGCAGGTATTGAACCTGACTAAAAAGAAAATTTTATCTTTAACTAGGCGTGGGAAAATAGTCCTATGAACCAAATAGCATTATGCGTAGGTTGGGTTAAGCGCAGCGCAACCCAACATGGATAAAAGTGTTGGGTTTCCTTACGTCAACCCAACCTACATTTTTTTGCTGACTAAAAAGAAAATTTTATCTTTAACTAGGCGGGGAAAAATAGTTCTATGAATCAAACAGTCTCCGATCAAGTCCGTTGGACAACCTCTGACTTAGAATTACTCGCAGCTGATGAATGGAAGCGCTACGAAATTATTGACGGAGAACTATTTGTAACTAGAGCGCCTCACTGGAGACATCAAGGAACTGTTGGTAATATTTATTTAGAGTTAGAAATTTGGTCTCGTTCTAGTGGACTCGGAGAAACTTGTCAAACTCCTGGGATAATTTATACAGATACTGATAATGTCATACCTGATGTAGTTTGGATCAGCTATGAACGTTTAGTACAGCTGCTAGATGACGAAGGGCATTTAAGAGGAGCGCCAGAACTCATCGTAGAAGTGCTTTCTCCAGGGACAACCAACGAACTTCGAGACCGAGAAGCCAAGCTGAAGCTATATTCATCAACAGGAGTACAAGAATATTGGATTGCAAATTGGCAATTACAGCAGCTAGAAGTTTATCGCAGAGAAAATGCTCAATTGAAACTGATAGCTACTTTGTTAGCTGATGACGAAATTAAATCACCACTGTTACCAGATTTTCGCGTTCAGGTGCAGCGCTTTTTTTGCTAATCTAGCGATCGCTTGTCAAACTTAGCTTTACCAATAAGCTGGTATTAATTATAAAAAAATCTGTAAATACTGCTACGATTCCGATAAAGTCTTAAAATATTGTTAATTTCTGCCAACCCCCGACTTTCAACTTACAAGTATTACCCCACAATTACTATGGCTATCGGCTACGTCGCGCTTGTACTCCATGCACATTTGCCCTTCGTTCGTCACCCAGAAAGTGACTACGTGCTGGAGGAAGAATGGCTTTATGAAGCCATCACCGAAACATACATTCCCTTATTGAAAGTATTTGAGGGCTTAAAGCGAGACGGCATTGACTTTAAGATTACGATGAGTATGACACCGCCTTTAGTGTCAATGCTCCGTGATCCCTTACTGCAAGAACGCTATGATGCACACTTAACTCAACTAGAAAAACTTATACAACTAGAAGCCGAACGCAATGTTAACAATGGGCATCTTCGTTATTTAGCTGAACATTACGCCACTGAATTTAAAGAAGCGCGTCAGTTATGGGAGCGCTATAAAGGTGACTTGGTGACAGCTTTTAAGGAGTTCCAAGACACCAACAACTTAGAAATTATCACTTGTGGAGCTACCCACGGCTATTTGCCGTTGATGAAAATGTATCCGCAAGCTGTGTGGGCGCAAATTCAGGTAGCTTGTGAACATTACGAGCAAACCTTTGGCAAAGCACCTAGAGGTATTTGGTTGCCGGAATGCGCCTACTATGAAGGTGTAGAGCGAATGCTGGCAGATGCTGGCTTGCGTTATTTCCTGACTGATGGGCATGGTATTCTTTATGCTCGTCCACGTCCTCGGTTTGGCACTTATGCGCCAATTTTTACAGAAACTGGTGTTGCGGCTTTTGGTCGAGATCATGAATCTTCGCAACAAGTATGGTCTTCAGAAGTTGGCTATCCTGGGGCGGCGGAATATCGAGAATTTTACAAAGATTTGGGCTGGGAAGCAGAATATGAGTATATCAAGCCCTACATCATGCCCAATGGTCAGCGTAAAAATACAGGCATTAAGTATCACAAAATTACTGGACGCGGTTTAGGATTGTCAGATAAGGCACTTTATGATCCTTATTGGGCAAAAGAAAAAACAGCCGAACACGCTGCCAACTTCATGTATAACCGCGAACGCCAAGCCGAGCATCTCCACGGCATTATGCAGCGTCCGCCGATTATTGTTTCGCCTTACGACGCAGAATTATTTGGGCATTGGTGGTATGAAGGCCCTTGGTTTATTGATTATCTGTTCCGTAAATCATGGTATGACCAAGGAACTTATGCAATGACCCATTTGGCAGATTATTTACAAGCAGAACCAACTCAGCAAATTTGCCGTCCTTCGCAGTCGAGTTGGGGTTATAAGGGGTTCCATGAGTATTGGTTAAATGAGACAAATGCCTGGATTTATCCACATTTACACAAAGCAACCGAGCGCATGATTGAAATCGCTCACTTGGAACCAGAAGATGAATTGCAGTGGAAAGCGCTAAATCAAGCTGCACGAGAGCTTTTATTAGCACAATCTTCGGACTGGGCGTTTATTATGCGGACAGGAACGATGGTTCCCTATGCTGTGAGAAGGACGCGATCGCACTTAATGCGGTTTAATAAGCTATATGAGGACGTGAAAATTGGCAAAGTTGACAGTGGTTGGTTAGAGAAAGTGGAATTAATGGACAATATCTTCCCCGAAATCAACTATCGCGTTTACCGTCCGTTGTAATTCAACCTGAGTTCGATAGATTTTGAAGAACCCCGCTTCCATTCCTCTCCCCGTTAGCGTTAGCCTGCCGTTAGGCAAGCGGAGAGAGGCTTAAAAACCCTATTTTTTCGTACCAATGTGTAGATTTTTTGCCCCTTCCCTTGTAGGGAAGGGGTTGGGGTTAGGTTCAGTCGAACTCACGTCACGTTAAATTGGTTTGCTTATCGCTTAGGTGTGCTTAACCCTTGACGTTCAAGGATTTGCCGCACCTCTGGACTAGGAGTGTAGTTATAACCATAGGAAGAGTTTTCAGAGTCATCCATAACTTGAGGTGTCAGCAACACTATCACCTCGTTGCGCTGATTCTGTCTGTTTGTTCTTCTAAACAGCGAACCAATCAGTGGTAAATCACCCAAGATGGGAATCTTGGAAACACTTGTCCGGTCTTGGTCTTGAATGATACCTGAAAGAATTAGCGTCTGACCATCTCGTAGGCGAATCGAGCCAGAATTAAGGGAGCGCTCAGATACTAAAAATATTTGTTGGCTACCACCCCCTCCAACATTTATACTAGCTGGAGCTTGAGGTGCTTTCACAACAGGAGCTACCGATAGAGAAACAAAACCATTATCGTCAATTCGCTCAACTTTAACAGCTAAAGTTAAACCTACTTTGTCTTTTTCAGCTGAGATAGTTTCTGTAGCAAGATTCGCATCGCGAACTATTTCCCTTTTAATATTGCCTACCACTTCTTGAGTCAAGTTAACGTTAGCGGTTTGACCTTCTTGCACAATTAAGGTTGGGTCAGTCAAAATTTTGGCGTTGCCATTTGTAATCTGAGCTTGCAAACTAGCGAGAAAACGTTTGGGGAATTGGTACAATGTTGGCAGGCTGAATGTGTATGTATCAGGAGTTCCAGGGCTTGTGCCTGATGGCGGAGTTCCTGGCGTAAAGTCTGTGATTCCAGGTTGTAGTGGATTGCTACTTGCTGAAGGTTCAGCTGATGGTCTATTACCTTGTTGTGGGTTAAAAAATCCATCCCCTAAAAATGTTTCTCCTGTGACAGGATTCTGTATCACTGGTGTACCAGTCACACTACTTGACACTTCAGCACTAGTAGCTGGTCTTGAACCACCAAAATTAAAAGATGCTGCGCCGCCATCATTAGTAAAGAAGTTGTTGCCAACCCCAAAGGAAAAACTAGTATTTTGATCCTGGGTGTTCAAGAGGTTAACATCGATAATCTTGACATTGACTACTACCTGACGACGGCGAATATCCAGCTGAGTTAATTGAGACATTGCCACCTCAATTAGTCTAGGAGAGCCAATCAAGGTTAGAGAATTGGTACGTTCGTCTCCTAATGCTTGTAATCCTCTAAGTAAAGGCTTTGAGTCTTTAAACTCAGCGCGTTGAGTTTCTAGTCTGGTTTCTGTAGTCGTTTGAGTTTGAGTAATAGGAGCAGCTCCAGTACCTACAGGTACTGCATTAACACTAGTGACTTGCCGTTCACGACTGACGGCACTTTCTGCGCCTAAGCCGACCAAAAAGTTCAGTGCAACCCCCACCGTTACCTGATTGAGTCGCAAGCTACGCATAACCATATCACGGGTTCCATTGGGTAGGTTAGCTCCCACAAAAACCGTGCGGCCACTGCGGTTAGCTTCTAAGCCACTCATTCGCAAGACGTAGTTAAACACATCTTGCACTGGCTCGTTTTCTATATCTA
This sequence comes from Chroococcales cyanobacterium, assembly GCA_038259655.1. GTDB lineage: Bacteria > Cyanobacteriota > Cyanobacteriia > Cyanobacteriales > Nostocaceae > Halotia. The sequence goes on along the minus strand of JBBSOP010000182.1, from coordinate 319 downwards.
GGGAAATTGTCTGTCCATCACTGGTAGCAGCAGGCTGACCTCCTTCCCCTGCTGCTGCGCCTCCTGCATAAGCCAGGTTTAAACCAGCAGCACGGGCAAGTAATGATAAAACCTCGCGCACTGGTGCATCTCGCAACACCAAGCGAGGAACACGTTCTTGAGTTCCCAAATCAATTGTGCTAGGAGACGCATCGGTAGTAGAAATAGCAATATCTCCCACCGGTGGGGCGACAGCTCTAGGCAAGAATGGTGGAGCCTGACTGATAGGTTGACCAGGGCCAGCTGGCTGGGCAGGTCTGCCGTCTATTGTGACTTGTGG
>JBBSOP010000181.1:0-8916 GCA_038259655.1 Chroococcales cyanobacterium | reverse complement strand
TTTGGCTGTATTGATGGTACTTGGTGAAGGAATGGCTCTACCTTCGCGCCAAGGACGACGGGCGTTGCACGACTGGCTAGCTGGTACTTACGCTATAGATGCTACTCGCCCCTTGCCAACTTCACCAGTCCCTAACAAAGAGCAAGCTTTGCCTATGGGAACTAGTGAACTGGAACGCCAGGAAATAGAAAACGAGCAACTAGCTACCCCAGTCATGATCATGGCAACTGAAGCCCCCAACCTTCGCACATTGTGGCGGCGAGTGCGGCAAAACCCCAGCCTGACATTGTTTGCGGTAGCACTGGTCAGTATGACTGCTGTTTTGGCAACTTTAATTACTACTCAAGTTTATATTCAAACTCAGCAAACCCAGCGTGAAACTAAACAAATCAACAGCCAAAAATTTTTAGCACTCGTAAAACAATTAAGTCCTAACTCTGGTGCTACCACTGAAGAACGCCAAAGTGTGATTTTGGCGATGGGTGGCCTAAATGATCCGCAGTCTATCCAATTTCTGACGGATCTTTTAGTTAACGAAACCAACCCCGTGCTTGTGGATACGATTCAACAAGCTTTGACAAGTATCGGAACTAAAGCCATCCCAGAATTGAAAAATAAAAATCAGTTTTTAGCTGGCGAGTTAGGGGCTGTAGGTAACAATCCCCAAGAAAGAGATTTACGCCAAAAGCGGTTACAAGTTAACCAGCAAACAATTAACAAGATTCTCACTGTTTACAGTGGTAAAACCGGGAATATCGATCTCAGTCGTAGCCAATTGAGTCAAAGTGGTACTCCGGGAAGTTCCTTTTTCAACTTAGTTCTAGAAAACGTTGATTTGTCAGGAGTAAAATTCAAATCTGCAAAACTTAACCAAGCTAGTTTTAAAGGTAGTCGCTTCCGGGGAGCTGGTGAAGATGGGCGCTTGGATACCTATGATGATGCGATCGCTGATTTGAGTCAAGCCCAAATGAAACAAGTGAATTTCACTGATGCTAACCTCAGTCGTGTCGTCATGACTGGTAGCGATTTAAGCCGTGCTACCCTCAACAGAGCCAATTTATCGAATGCCCGTTTAGTTGGTGCTAACCTTAGCAGCACCCAACTAGTCAGTGCAGATTTGCGAAACGCAGTTTTAGAAAATGCTAGCTTGACTGGGGCAGATTTAGGCGATGCCAAATTAAACGAAGCTAATTTATATGGTGCGCGTTTAGGCCGCGTCATTGCGATCGGCACCCAATTATCATCAGCCAATTTAACCAAAACTGATTGGCAAGGATCAGATTTATCGGGAGCCGATTTAGAACGTGCCAATCTCAGCAATGCTAACCTCAGTGCTACTCGTTTAACTGGTGCTACTTTACGTTCTGCCCAAATGGAAAATGTCAATTTACGAAATGCTGATTTGAGCCTTGTAGATTTACGAGGAGCGAATGTCGCAGGAGCAGATTTCCAAGACACAATTCTGACACCTGCCAAACAAGATCCAGCCGATCAATTTGTGCAAACACCAGATTTAGGCTCAGTATCTGCTGTAGTCAAAGGAGTTGATTTTTCTCAAGCCAAAAACTTAGATGCTAAACAACTAGCTTACATTTGTACTCAAGGAGGCATTCATCCTCGTTGTCCGTAAGCAGGAAGAGGAAAGGGGATTGAAAAATTAGTCGCAAGGTATAGAAGCTGGGTAAAGGTTAAAATAAATACCTTACCCTTTCCTATTCTTCGTTAAAGCCTGAGCTTGAAGATGTGATTGAATCGATGTGAATTGAATTTAATTAAAGTGGGAATATAAACAATATCTTCGCCAATTTATAAGGTTTGGGGATGTAGATTAAATACTGTTAATGCAGAGCAGTTATTTTGTTTTTCAACCATTGATTGAAACTCCGATAAATGCTGTTAATTTGTGTTAGCGATCGCCCCTATAAAGTAAGCGCTCTGTTATTTACAAAGCGCCTCAAAACTTGATAATTTGTAGTGACTTCGGGATTACTTTTACCGTCCCGCAGTTTAGAACCTACTCAACAATTCTTCACGAGATAAATTAGGTAATTCTAGCAAAACTCTAGCAAATTCTTCTGGAGGTAGGTGTAATAAGCTATCAACAATTATCGTTAGTTCTTCATCCATAGAACCGAACCTATATCTCAACATATTTTCTACAACTTGGCGCTGCCCTTCTTGTACAGCCGCTGCTCTGGCTTCTTCATAAGCTTGGGTTAAGTTCATGATTAACTCCTGATCATCTTCGGTTAAATCTGTCTGTGTCATCACACTAATACGCCACCTGTAAACTATCTCTAAAACATTACGGCGGATAAGATTCTCCGGGGGCAATGCAACCAATTCTTTTACTGCCTGCTGCTGAATAGTTCCTCGGCCTAAAAGCCTAAACCAAAGGGTTTCATCTGTCACAGGCAACTCGTTAATTGCTAGTATCGCTGTTCGCGCGCCAGCAGGCAGAAAGTAAACTCCAGTAGGCCAGTTTTCTAAGTCTAGTTTAGCCCCAAAACTTTCCAATAATCCTAGTGAAGCTGACGGTGATAAAATCCACAGCCGCGCTAAACTATCTTCTGCTATCGTTGTATTCTCTCTTTTGGCTTTTCGTTGCGAATCTGCCATTACGGTAAACAGCTTTGTAAGACAGTTCCGTACTTCTGTTTTACTGGGCTGATTGCGAAAAGGCTCCAGTAACGCCGTATTCAATAAGGCAATTCTCCCCAGTAGCCCTAGATTTGACCCTTGGGCTTGGGGCGCTGGTGAAAATAAAACATCAATTTGTCGAGCTTCATCAATCACCTCCTTGTTGGCTTCTACTTTGCCTAAGGGTGACAATAGCTCCTCTAAAAACTGTTTTGCAAATTGGTCGTGAGGTTTGCGAGTCATGTTACCAGTATGAACTGATACGTATGATACGGGAATTAGTCAACTTCCGCGTTTGACCAAGCGCGATCGCCTGATCATTGCAACTATCGTCAACCAATCCGAATACCCCCACGATTGCCAGCCACAGAATATAGTCACCATCTGGATTCAATCCGCTTGGGTTAAGCAAAGCAAAACCCAATAATCTCTCAAAAATGTTGGGTTTTATAACGTCAACCCAACCTACGTAGACTATTTCTACAAGGAGGCTTACACTGAACTTTATTAAGTCAAAACAGCTGACTATTGACAACTGACCCGCGTAGCATAAATAAAGAAAGAATTTTAGTTAAATAGGACTTCTATATATGAAAAAAGCTGTGTACTGGTTAATGGGTGAAAAAGCAGGACGAACCATAGTTGGTACTTGGAATTGGCTATGGGGAATGCCGATTGAGTCTGGTGGTAAAGTGGCTGTCGCCGTCGCTGAAGAATCACTGCAATCAATGCAAGAATCGGTGCAAAAGCTGGCTCAAGCTGTGGCTATGCAAGAAGGTTCTTACAAAATAGCCAAAAACAAATACGAGGCGAAAGTCAAAGAATTACGAACTTTAGAGCAACAAGCAAACATTGCCCAGCGTAATGGGAATCAAGAAGCAGCGCGAATGGCAATGGCCCAGGCAATTCAAACAGAGCAAATTTTGCCCAAGCTAGAGGAGATGGTCAAACAAGCTGAAACATCTGTAAATGCCTCTAAAGATAAGCTCAACCGGGAGCGCATGAAGCTAGAAACCTACAAAGCTGACATGCAAAATATGAAAGATATGTCAGAAGTGAACGAGGCACTAGCTATGATTGCCAAAGTCAATAATGAATTTGACATCGGTTCGGCTAAAAGTGACTTTGAAAAAGCTAAAAATGCAGTTGAACGTCGGAATTTCCGCACAGACGCTTTAGCTGAAATGTCTGAAAACCCCACTGAAAAACTCCAAGCTGAAATAGAACAGATGACTATAGATGATGAAGTTTCTCGGCGTTTACAGATGTTAAATGATTCAACTATTAACCAACTACCAGAGTAAAAAATTATGAGTCAGAAAAGCAGCCCGCCTCCAATTGTTTTTATCCTTTTATTTCTAATTTTGCTGGGTGGTGGTTACTGGTACTTTTTCAAACGGCAACCAGCACCCACATCTACAGTACCTAGTGCCATTCCCTCTCCAGTCAACACAACTGCCGGTAATACTTCCACTTTCCCATCTCCAAGTTCAGTATCTGGTGGTACTACCGTGAGGATAGGGGGTTCTACCAGTATGGTGACAATTAACCAAAATCTTAAAAGAGCTTTTGAAAGACAGTTTCCGGGTACTAATGTTGTAACTACTGCTAGTGGTTCTGAAAAAGGTATCAAAGATCTTGTCGCAGGTCAAGCAGATATTGCAGCGATATCTCGACCTTTGACTGCACAAGAACAGAGTCAAGGATTGGTGGCAATTCCTGTAACAACAGATGCGATCGCTGTTGTTGTTGACAAAGCAAATCCTTTTAATCAAGGATTAACCAGCGCCCAAGTAGCAGATATATTTCAAGGTAAAGTTAATAACTGGTCGGCAGTGGGTGGTACTAGTAGAACTATCCGAGTCATTAATCGACCAGCAATTAGTGGCACACATGAAACGTTTCAAGAAATAGTACTGAAGGGAGCTAATTTTGGAACGACACCAAATATCACAACATTACAACGAGATGCCACAACTCCCCTACTCCAAGCTTTGGGAACTGATGGTATAGGTTACGCTACCTTTGCACAGGTTGCTAATCAGCAAACCGTGAGATCCCTAGTAATCGATGGTTTGACTCCAGATGCAAGTGGTTATCCCTATCAGCGACAGCTGTTTTATGTTTACAAAAACCCTGCTAGTCCTGGAGTTCAAGCATTCTTAGGTTACGCAACTTCGCCTCAAGGGCAACAGGCTACGATACTCAACAATTGATTTATTTACTCCAACCCTGTCCTCTTGCAATTAATATTCATAACTTCGTAGTTTTACAGAAGTCTAGTATGAATCATCAATAATTTGTGTTGTCATTACCCATCACGGATGGTCATGAACAGAGATAACATAAGTATTCAAATGTACATTCAAAATTCAAGATGGTGTGAGGAGTTAGGTAATGAAACATATTAAGTATTTAGTCTCACTTCTAGGAGTTAGCGCTGTTTTGAATATGGCTGTCAGCACTCCACCAGCCCAAGCTCAAGTAGCTTACGGTAGTTATGTTGGTATCGGCCCAACTATTGGTATTACTGACGGTATCCAACTAGGAGGAGTTTTGGCTGTCCGCTACAAACTTTTAGAAGCACCAATTTCTTTTCGAGCCCAAGCATTAATAGGTAATAATACAGCAGTTGTGCCAACGGTTTCTTACGATGTGCCGATCAACTGGCAAACTGATGCCTATTTGGGAGCTGGGCTAGTTTTAGCTGGTGGTGGCGGCTCTTCTCCTGTCGGGGACAAAATTAGTTTTGCTTTGCAACCAGGAGTTGATTACGTCGTTCCCAATAGTAATACCGTTCTTTTTGGCAACGCTATTATTGCTTTTGATGCTTACCGTGACAGCGGCGGTACAGCTGTCTCTGTACAAGGTGGTGTAGGTTTAAGATTTTAATTATTGTATGGCGATCGCTATGAAGTGAATATACAAATTAATGCTCAACTTCAATTTTCCCGGAAAAAATGTATTAATTACAGGTGCTTCACGGGGGATAGGAAAAGCCGTAGCAATTGCTTTTGCCCAAGCCGGGGCGCGTGTGGCAATTCATTACCATCAGCAAACACAAGCTGCTCAGCAGGTTTGTCAATCCTTGGCAGGTACAGGTCATATATTAGTGCAAGCTGATCTGGCGAATCCTGTAGCTGTCGAGCAAATGGTCAACCAAGCGATCGCACAATTGGGACATATTGATGTATTAGTTAATAATGCTGGTATCTATCAGGAACATCCCCTGAAGGAAACCAGCTATGAAGATTGGCAAAATGCTTGGCAACAGACGATTAATGTTAACTTGCTAGGTGCAGTTAACGTATCTTACTGTGTTGCTCAACACATGATTGAACGCCACAACGGCCGAATTATTAATGTAACTTCTCGTGGTGCATTTAAAGGAGAACCTACAGCTACAGCTTATGCAGCTAGTAAAGCAGGTCTTAATGCCTTTAGCCAATCTTTGGCGTTACATCTAGCTCCTCACAATATTTTTGTGACTGCTGTGGCTCCTGGTTGGGTAGCAACTGACATGTCTCAGGCGATACTAAAAAGTTCTGCGGGTGAAGCCATTCGCCAGCAAAGTCCTTTAAATCGCGTAGCCAACCCCGAAGAAGTTGCCCATACTATTCTCTTCCTCGCTTCTGAAGGTGCGGAAATGCTCACGGGCGCTATTTTAGATGTGAATGGAGCCAGTTATTTACGGTCATAGACATCCCTAACACCCGATTTTTAATACTTAACTAGCTAGAGTTAGGTCAAAAACAACTGACCCTGGGGTGAATCCTGCGGATACGCTATGCAAGCGCCAGTTACTATGGGGGAAACCCCCAAGACCTTACTGGCTCTTAACTGACCACTGACCACTGACCACTGACCTGCACAGCGTAAATCAAATGGAAGTTGGTATTCGCAAGACAGCACAGATTCTTGAACAAGTTCATCAGTCAGAATCGGCGTTTGGACTGAAAAACGAAGCCTGTCGGTCAAAATTCTTCCTTTATCCCCACTCCACACCAAAAGTTTGTCTATTCTTGCATGGTTTCACAGCAGCCCCTTACCAATTTGAGCCACTCGGCGAAGCTTTTTTTAAAGCAGGATACAACGTTTTAATTCCCTTACAACCTGGTCATGGGCGCTCAGGCAAGTGGAATCGTCAAAACCCTCCGCCATTGCCAACAGACATTCAAGTTTATCAACAATTTGTATTGAAGTGGTTACAAATTGCCAAAACCCTAGGTCCACAAGTCGTAGTCGGGGGATTATCTACAGGTGGAACCCTCGCTGCGTGGTTAGCTTTAGAGCATCCCCAGGAAATTGACCGCGCTTTATTATTCACGCCTTTTTTAGGTACTCGTTATTTATTATTTGATTGGTTAATCAAAATCTTACCAATTTACTTTGAATGGTTTAATAAAGACGCACCCGGCAATTTTGGCTATAAAGGTTTTCGGATAAAGGCGTTACGAATATTTCTGCAATTGGGGGAAAAGCTTTCAAAACAGGTAAAAACCCGTGTTTGTGCGCCCACATTAATGGTATGTAGCGAGGCAGATAAAGCCGTTAATCGTTCTAAACAGCAAGATTTTTTTACAAAAGTACTGAAGCAACAACCAAAATCTTGGTATTACTGCTTTGATGATTCGCTTCACATTGAACACCGAATGATGACAAAATTGGAAGATAATGATTATGAGGAACTAGTAATTACCCTTGCCAAAGCGTTTGTTGATTGTGATTTAACTTGGACACAGTTTCAACAAATGGCAAAGCGAATAACTCAAGGAGAAGTTTATGAAGACATCAAACAAGAGTTGAATCTTGATAGTCGAGCTTCTCAACAACTATCTGCAATGATGACTCAACGTTTTGGTTGTGATCATCTCGAATGTATCAATCCATCGGAGAAAAAATTCATTTGAGAGACTTTTCTTGGTCTTTCTGGTTCACGTTGCCACTTTATCCCTATGGCAAGCGGCGGACAATCTGCGAAGAAGTAGTTAAAGACACAATTTGGACTTTTGACCAACTTCAGGGCATCTTCTACGTGGTTGTGCCTATTCGCATGACTGTGATTAAGTTAGATGCAGGGGGTTTGCTGGTATATGCTCCAGTAGCGCCAACTCCAGAGTGTATCAGGCTGCTCAATGAGATAGTGGTAGAACACGGAGATGTCAAATATATTATCTTGCCTACTGTTTCTGGACTAGAACATAAGGTTTTTGTTGGTCCCTTTGCTAGGCGCTTTCCCAAGGCACAGGTGTTTGTAGCTCCCAAACAATGGAGTTTTCCACTCAATCTTCCCTTGAGTTGGCTGGGTTTACCTCTAAAACGTACCCAAGTACTTTCTGAAGACAGCAGCAAATCACCCTTTGCCGATGAATTTGACTATGCAATTCTCGGCCCTATAGAATTGGGTCCAGGTCGGTTTGCAGAAGTAGCATTTTTCCACAAGCGATCGCATACACTTTTAGTTACAGATTCAGTAATTTCTATACCAGAAAATCCACCTGCGATCGTTCAATTAGATCCATATCCTTTGCTGTTTCATGCTAAGGATCAAGCCTCTGATATTGTCATAGATAATCAGGCTAACCGTCTTAAAGGATGGCAGCGCATCTCGCTATTTGCTTTATACTTTCGACCTAATATGCTACAAGTTGTCGAATGGGGTCAAGTCTTTCGCAATGCCCTACAAGCCCCGGAACGCTCCAAGAAAGCTTATTTCGGGTTATTTCCCTTCAAATGGCAGTCAGACTGGCAGCGCTCATTCGATGCACTGCAAGGAAAAGGTCGTTTTTTTGTAGCACCAATTTTACAGACACTTATCCTCAACCGCGCCCCTCAAGAAACTATCGACTGGGCTGATAAAGTAGCAAGTTGGGACTTTCATTGGATTATTCCCTGTCATTTTGATTCACCGATTTCAGCACAGCCGCATCAGTTTCGCCAAGCATTCTCATTCTTAGAAAAGCAGTTTACCAGTAGTAGTTTTCCCTTGCCGGAGGAGGACTTTCAGCTACTTAAAACCATCGATAGAGGTTTAAATAAAATTGGAATTGTACCGCCAGCAAAGGAAAAAGTGTAGTTGGGATATTCAAAATACTACTTTTTAAACGCAGAGGAGCGCAAGGGAAACGCAGCGAAAAGTTCCTCGTTCGCGTAAGCGTTCCGAAGGAAAGTTGGGTTTCCCGGCGTAGGAAACTTTTCAAGACAAAGTGACGCAGAGTTAAAAATTAATAAAATGTTGTACTAAGTAAACGTGAGTTCGACGGCTCTAAAAACCCC
>JBBSOP010000180.1:0-8941 GCA_038259655.1 Chroococcales cyanobacterium | reverse complement strand
CATCATGATGCACTCCGCTTACATTTTCGACCTACATCTGATGGTTGGGAATGCTTTAATACTGATATTGAGCCAGAAATATTATTGACCCAATTTGATTTTTCTGAACTACCCCAAGAGCAACAAAAAGCGGCTCTTGAAGCTCAAGCAACAGAATTACAAGCTAGTTTCAATTTATCAAATGGTTATTTAATTCAGGTAGCATTATTTAATTTTGGTTCTCAACAAAATAGCCGCTTATTAATCATTATTCATCATTTAGCTGTTGATGGTATTTCCTGGAGAATTTTATTGTCTGATTTGCAAACAGCCATAAAACAAATTCAGCAAGGCAAGACAATAGAATTACCAGCTAAAACCACATCATTTAAATATTGGTCTGAACGTTTACAGGAATATGCACAAACCAAAACTTTGCATTCACAATTAGATTATTGGTGTTCTCAATCAAGAAAACAAGTATCTTCCTTACCTTTAGATTACCCCAAAGGTGTAAATTCTCTAGCCTATACCCAGACAATAACAGTGTCTTTAAATGAAACAGACACAAAAGCGTTATTGCAAGAAGTCCCAGCTAAATATCACACTCAGGTAAATGATGTTTTGTTAACTGCACTTGCAAAAAGTTTTGCAGATTTGACAGGAGAAAAAACACTTTTAGTTAATTTAGAAGGACACGGACGAGAAGATATTTTTAGTAATGTTGATTTATCGCATACAGTCGGCTGGTTTACTACCGTGTTTCCCGTTTTGTTGGATTTAGAAAATAGTGCGACAGTTGGAGATGCTTTAAAAGGAATTAAAGAACAAATACGTACTATTCCCAATCGGGGTTTTGACTATGGTGTATTGCGGTATTTGTGCAGCGATACTGGGGAAACTTTAGCTGCTATGCCACAAGCTGAAGTTTGTTTCAACTATTTAGGACAATTTGACCAAGTTTTACAACAATCTTCTTTATTTACCCTAGCCCCAGAATCGTGCGGTGTAACACGTAGTCCTTTAGGAAGTCGCCGTTACCTGTTAGAAATTAACGGGTTTGTTATTAGCGGCAATCTTCAAGTTGATTGGACTTATAGCAGGGCAATACACAAAGAAGAAACAGTGTTAAAGATTGCTGAAAATTTTGTCCAAGCACTGCGGGAAATTATTAGTCATTGTCAATCGATTGATGCAGGAGGTTATACGCCTGCTGATTTTGCCAAAGCAAGGGTTAGTCAGAAAGACCTCGACTTTTTACTGGCAAAAATTAACCGAGAAAGTGAGAAGTAAATTACATGAAAGCTGATAACATCCAAGATATTTACGAATTATCACCACTACAACAGGGCATTCTTTTTCATAGTTTATATGCTCCCGAATCGGCTGTTTATTTTGTTCAGTTATGTTACTCGCTAAAGGGCAATTTAAATATTTTAGCTTTTGAACAAGCTTGGCAAGAAGTAGTTAACCACCATACTATTTTACGCACAGCTTTTTATGGGGAAAATTTAGAAAAACCTTTACAGGTAGTGCATCGGGAAGCGAAAATATCATTAATACAGCATGATTGGCAAAATATTAACCCAAATGAGCAACCGCAGAAATTACAGGCATTTTTGGAGAGCGATCGCACTGCTAATTTTGATCTAACACAACCATGCTTAATGCGGCTACATTTAATACGTTATACCGATGATGATTACTACTTTATTTGGAGTAAACACCATCTAATATTAGATGGTTGGTCAACCGCTTTAGTCTTAAAAAAAGTAGTAGAAATTTACCAATCGCTTTGTCAATGTGAAAGTTTACCTTTAGTCTTAAGTAGTTCCTTCGGTGATTATATTGGTTGGTTACAACAACAAGATTTAAACAAAGCAAAAACATTTTGGCAACAGTTATTAAAGGGAGTGATAGCACCCACACCTTTGATTAATTTAACTGCTCAAAACTCATCCAACCAGCCAGAAAAATACAATCAGCAAGTAATCAAACTTTCACAAACAACCACCACAGCACTACAATCTTTAGCCAAACACAATCAACTCACATTCAATACTTTAGTCCAAGGTGCATGGTCTTTACTTCTAAGCCGCTACAGTAGGGAAACAGATGTAGTATATGGGGTAACAGTCTCTGGTCGTCCAGCAGATTTAGCCAAAGCCGAATCTATGGTGGGGATGTTTATTAACACCCTACCTGTGCGAGTGACAGTTAATGCTGAAGAGTCTTTATTATCCTGGCTGAAAAAATTACAATCACAACTAGCAGAAATTCGACAATATGAATATAGCCCACTGGTAGAAGTGCAAGGCTGGAGTGAAATACCGAGAGGTTTGCCTTTATTTGAGAGCATATTAGTATTTGAAAATTATCCAATAGACCAGGTATTAAAAAAATGGCAGGATACTTTAGCAGTCCAAAGTATTAGTAGCGTTGATCATACTAACTATCCCCTAACTGTGAGTATTCTTCCTGGTGAGGAATTAGAAATTGTTATAGATTATCAACATAATCGCCTTGATTTTGTTACCATTAACCGCATGTTAGGACATTTCCAAACACTGCTACAAGGGATGGTAAATAATCCTCATATCCAACTAAAAGATTTACCACTATTAACAGATCCAGAGAAACATCAGCTATTAGTAGAGTGGAATAGCCACAAGATTAATTATCCTCGAAATCTGTGCATTCATCAGCTATTTGAGAAAGTTGTAGAACAAACTCCTGATGCTATAGCCATAGAATTTGCAGGGAAGAGCCTGACTTATCGACAACTAAATCAACAAGCTAACAAAATAGCCCATTTTTTACAGAAATTAGGAGTTATACCCGACCAGTTAATAGGTATATGTGTAGAACGCTCATTAGAACTGGCGATCGCACTTTTAGGTATTTTAAAAGCTGGTGGTGCTTATGTGCCACTAGACCCAGATCAACCACAGCAACGCTTAGAGTTCATGTTGCAGGATGCGGGGTGCAGTCTCCTCCTTACTCAAAAGCGATTAATTGCAACTATTCCTACCTATGCAGGAAAGGTCATATATCTAGATGCAGACTGGGAATTAATTGCTAACGAAGAAGAATCTCAACCAACTAGCAACGTACAACTAAAAAATTTAGCATATCTGATTTATACCTCTGGTTCGACAGGTAAATCAAAAGGGGTGATGATTCAGCATAGCAATTTAATCAATGCCTACTATGCTTGGGAAAAAGCTTATCAACTTCCTGCTCAAGTTCGTTGTCATTTGCAAATGGCCAGCTTTTCTTTTGATGTTTTTTCTGGGGATTTAATTCGGGCTTTGTGTTCCGGTGGTAAGTTAGTGCTGTGTCCACGAGAAATACTTCTAGAACCCCAAAAACTATATGAATTGATGCGTCAACAACAAATTGACTGTGCAGAGTTTGTCCCAGTGGTATTAAGAAATCTTGTACATTACCTGGAAAGAAGCCAGCAGAAAATCGATTTTATGCGGTTGGTTATCTGCGGTTCTGATAGTTGGTATGGAGCCGAGTATAGTAAATTCTGTAATTTTATTAGTGAAAAAACACGGTTAGTTAATTCTTTTGGTGTAACTGAAGCAACCATTGATAGTTCATATTTTGAACACACTACTGGAGAGTTAACGGCTGAACAGTTAGTACCGATTGGTAGACCATTTGCTAACAGCCAATTTTATATATTAGATGCTAACTTACAACCAGTACCCGTAGGCGTTACTGGAGAACTTTATATTGGTGGCGAAGGTTTAGCCAGAGGATATCACAACCGTCCAGATTTAACCGCAGAAAAATTTATTTCTCATATTTTTAGTTCAGAACCAAAAGCGCGGCTGTATAAAACTGGTGACTTAGTTCGCTATCTGCCAGATGGTAACATCGAATTTTTAGGACGCATTGATAACCAGGTAAAAATTCGCGGTTTTCGGATTGAACTAGGGGAAATTGAGGCACTATTGAGCCAACATCTAGAAGTAAAAGAAACTGTGGTTATGGTTAGAGAAGATAACCCTGGTGATCAAAGATTAGTTGCTTACATTGTTCCTAATGGTATTTGGCAAACCTCGGAAATTCGCAACTTCCTCAAAGACAAGCTACCACAGTACATGATACCCTCAACCTTTGTGCAGCTTGACACTTTACCACTGACACCAAATGGCAAAATAGACCGTCAAGGCTTACCAGTTCCTAGCAACTTAGAACTAGGAGAAACTTTTGTCGCACCTCGCACCGCAGTTGAGGAAATCTTAGCGAGAATTTGGGCAAAAATACTGCGGGTTGAGCAAGTCGGTATTCATGATAACTTTTTTGAACTGGGTGGACATTCCCTATTAGCAACTCAAGTTATCTACCGCATTCGTGAAATTTTTCGCATTGAATTACCTCTGCGTTGCTTATTTGAGTCGCCAACAGTAGCAGAATTATCACAAACAATTATTGCCAAAGAAGCCAAACTAGGACTCACAGAAAAAATGGCTCAAATCCTCAAAAAGCTTGAGGGTATGTCAGATGAAGAAGCAAAACAAGCACTACAAAACCGCAAAGCAGTCACAAAGATGAGGGCGTAATGGACAATTTATCTGTTGAAAAGCTAGATCTTTTGGCATTATTGCTGGAAGAGGAAGATATTGAATATACCCCAGTCGAAACAATTTCGCCAAGAAAAAATACCGATAACTTAGAACTTTCTTTTGCTCAACAACGCCTGTGGTTTTTGCATCAATTCGAGTCAGGTAATCCCTTTTACAATATTCCTGCTGCACTCAAACTTCAAGGTAAGCTAGATATAGATGCTTTAGAACGTAGTTTTAATAAAATTATCCAGCGTCATGAAGTTTTACGTACTAATTTTCAAGTTGTAGATGGACAACCTGTTTTAGAAATTGTCCCCCAGCGAACTATAACTTTAGCAACAATAGATTTAAGAAAAATTACCCTCACAGAGCGTGAAACAGAGGTACAACGTTTAGCAAATGCAGAATTTCAACGCCCCTTTAATCTAGCATTTGAACCACTTTTACGTTGTATTTTGTTGCAATTAGATGAGGCTGAATACGTTTTACTGTTGACAATGCACCATATTGTTAGTGATGGTTGGTCAACGGATATATTAGTGCGGGAAGTAGCAGCACTTTATGAATGTTTCACTCAAGGTAAACCTTGCTCATTACCCAACTTAGCCATTCAATATACAGACTATGCAATTTGGCAACGAAAATGGTTACAGGGAGAAGTTTTAGAAACTCAACTCAATTACTGGAAGCAACAGCTGGCAGGTAATTTACCTATTTTAGAGTTACCTACAGATAGACCACGACCAAAAATTAAAACCTACCAGGGAGCAAAACAATATTTTCAACTATCTCCAGAACTTTCTCTAGCTCTAAAAACCTTGAGCCAAAAGCATAATTGCACTTTATTTATGACCTTATTGGCAGTTTTCAAGATCCTCTTATACCGCTACACAGGTATTGAAGATATTATAGTTGGTTCACCTATTGCTAATCGTAATCGTGCAGAAATTGAAGGGTTAATTGGCTTTTTTATTAATACTTTGGTACTGCGAACTGACCTGTCTAATGCTCCTACTTTTGAAGAATTACTGAGTAGAGTAAGAGAATCAACTTTATCAGCTTATGCTCATCAGGATTTACCTTTTGATTTATTAGTAGAAGAACTACAACCCCAACGTAGTTTGAGCCATACACCCTTATTTCAAGTGATGTTTGTGCTGCAAAATGCGCCGATGTCGGCGGTAGAGTTATCAGGTTTAACTGTAGAACCTTTAGCTAGTGACAGTGGTAACGCTAAGTTTGATTTAACTCTGTTAACAGAAGAAATTAATTCAGGAATTAGGATTGGTTGGGAATACAACACCGATTTATTTAATGCTGAAACTATTACCCGCATGGGGGAGCATTTCCAAACTTTGCTGAAAGGTATGATTGCTCATCCTCAACAGCGAGTGACAGAACTGCCTTTATTAACACCAGATGAGCAACATCAATTATTAGTAGAGTGGAATAATAATCAAGCCGAATACGACTTAGATAAATGTATTCATCAACTATTCGCAGAGCAGGTAGAACAGACCCCTGACGCTATCGCGGTAATTTTTGGAAAGCAAGAATTAACTTATCAAGAATTGAATCATAAAGTAAATCAATTAGCTAGTTATTTACAAAAATTAGGTGTTAAACCTGATGTATTGGTAGGAGTTTTTGTAGAGCGCTCTTTAGAAATGGTGGTAGGACTGCTGGCAATTCTCAAAGCTGGTGGTGCGTATCTTCCCCTTGACCCAAATTATCCCCAAGAACGCTTATATTTTATGGTTAAAGATGCCGCTGTATCGGTATTTTTAACTCAGGAAAAGTTAGCTAATTTGCTTCCTCAACACCAAGGTCATGTTATCTGTTTAGATAACTGGCAACTTATCAATCAGAAAAATCATTGCACTCTAGAAACTACTGTTAAACCTGATAACTTAGCCTATGTAATTTACACATCAGGTTCAACAGGAAAACCCAAAGGTGTGATGATTTCTCATCGCGCTCTTTGCAACCACATGATATGGATGCAGTCAGAATTACCCTTAACTGAGTCAGACAGAGTTCTGCAAAAAACGCCTTTTAGCTTTGATGCTTCTGTGTGGGAATTTTACGCACCATTATTAGTAGGCGGTAAGTTAATTTTAGCTAAACCAGATGGACATCAAGATACAGCTTATCTTGTAGAATTGATTGCTGAACAAAAAATTACAATTTTGCAATTAGTCCCCTCTCTGCTGCGAGTGCTTTTAGAGGAAGAAAAGATCCAAAATTGTCAAAGTCTGCGACGGGTATTTTGTGGTGGTGAAGTATTAACCATTGATTTACAAAATAGATTCTTTGAGCTTTTGCCTGATGTAGAACTGTGTAATTTATATGGACTAACTGAAGCAACTATAGATACAACATATTATCAATGTAAATACGAGAGTGAACTATTGATTGTACCGATTGGGAGAGCGATCGCTAACACCCAATTATACCTCTTAGATTCCCACCTCCAACCTCTTCCCGTTGGTGTACCTGGGGAAATTTACATCGGTGGTGCAGGTTTGGCAAAGGGTTATCTCAACCGTCCAGATTTGACAGCCGAAAAATTTATACCAAATCCCTTTCTCCCTGGCACAAGGTTATACAAAACAGGTGATTTAGCTCGTTATCTTGCAGATGGAAATATAGAGTTTATTGAACGCATTGATGGCCAAGTCAAGCTGCGGGGCTTCCGTATTGAACTTGGAGAAATAGAAACTCAATTAAACCAGCACTTACAAGTTAAACAAGCTGTAGTTTTGGTTCGCAAAGATCTACCAGGTGAAAAACGCTTAGTAGCTTATATTGTCGCCAATCAAAAACAATCGCCTACAGTCAGTGAACTACGTAGTTTCTTAAAGCAGAATTTACCTGACTACATGATACCAACAGTATTTATATCGTTAGATCAGCTGCCATTCTTACCCAATGGTAAAGTAGACCGCAAAGCACTACCAGCACCAGATAACGCTAGGCCTGCTTTACAAGCTGTTTTTACTGCACCACACACTCAAATTGAAGAAACTTTAGTGCGAATCTGGTCTGAAGTTCTCCGGTTAGAAAATGTAGGTATTAACGATAACTTTTTTGAGTTAGGTGGAGATTCGATTCTCAGTCTACAAGTGATTGCCAAAGCTAATCAGGCTGGTTTACAACTAACTCCTAAACAGATATTTGAATATCAAACAATTGCTGATTTAGCATTAGTAGCAGGTATAAGCACAAAAATCGCTACAGAACAAGGCATTATTACAGGTTCTCTACCCTTAAATCCTATTCAACATTGGTTTTTTGAGCAGCAACTTCTTGATTTTCATCATTGGAATCAGGCGGTAATGTTGGAAGTTGATCAGACTTGTGACCCAATTTTATTAGAGCGAGTTGTCAAACAATTAATTATTCATCACGATGCTTTACGTTTGCGGTTTGAGAAAACAGAATTTAGTTGGCGATCGATTATTATTGAACCGGAAAAGATAGCACCTTTTTCTCTTATTAATTTATCACACTTACCGGAAGCTGAGCAGAAACAAGCCATAGAAATCAAAGCTAATACACTACAAGGTAGCCTGAATTTATCTCAGGGTCAATTAGTGCAAGTTGCTTTATTTAAGCTGGGTGAAAATCAACCGGAGAGACTGTTAATTATCATTCACCATTTAGCAGTTGATGGAGTTTCTTGGCGAATCTTACTGGAAGATTTGCAAACCGCTTATCAACAACTTATTCAGGGTGAAAAAATCCAACTACCGCCAAAAACCACTTCTGTAAAATACTGGGCTGAAAGACTGCAAGAATACGCTAACTCGGAAACTGTAAAATCAGAAATTAATTACTGGTTACATCAGGGTAATCAAAATAGTTATGCTTTACCTGTTGACTATCCAGAAGGTGAAAATACTGTAGCTTCAGCTTGTACGGTTGCAGTTAGTCTTACCCAGGAAGAAACAGCATCTTTATTATATAAAGTCCCCACAACTTATCAAACTCAAATTAATGATATTTTGCTAACTGCCCTTGTGCAAACTTTTCAACAATGGACTGGTAACAGTTCACTGTTAGTAAATTTGGAAGGTCACGGACGGGAGGACGTTCTAGAAAACGTTGATTTATCCCGTACTGTTGGCTGGTTTACTACTATTTTTCCAGTTTTATTGGATATTGCAGCAGTATTTGAACCTGGGGAAGCATTAAAAACAGTTAAAGAAAAACTGCGGAGTATTCCCCATCGAGGTATTAACTATGGCGTATTACGTTATATCGGTGAAAAATCAATTGCTGAACAATTGCAAGGTTTAGCCAAAGCAGAGGTGACATTTAATTATTTAGGTCAGTTTGACCAAGTGCTTTGTGAAACATCAATGTTTCGACCTGCT
>JBBSOP010000179.1:0-8997 GCA_038259655.1 Chroococcales cyanobacterium | reverse complement strand
CTGCTTCTAGTTCGATATAGCGGGCGCGGCGTTTGTAAATCGTGCCTACATTACCGGATTGATGTATGGGATGATTTTCTAGTTGCTCTTGGACAGCAGTCATCCGACTAAGTTGTTCTGCAACTTCTGGGGGCGTGTAAAGAGACTCTCCAGGATCGGGGATATGTTGAGCTATCGCCCAACTTACTTCGTCACCCCGGCGCGACTGCCCTGGTTGAAAAGACAGTTCTGGCGGTGGTAAAATCTCTGGTGGCACTTCAACTCGTGGTAATTCGGCATATAAATCAACTACATCCTCAGTTGTGGCCACGTACCAACGGTTATCGCTTCCCAAACACACTAAATAAGGAAGTTCTACAGAATCAGGGGTTTTCCCGACTAACACTGCTGTTATGGGTGAAGATACTGTGATGTGTTTACCCTTGAGGCTCAACAGAGTTCCTGAGATTGCAAAGCTCAACATCATACCCAATTGTTCTTGTCGGTCTTGTTGCGCTTGCTCTTGCAGGGTTTTTAATAGCTGGCGTTCTACTTTCAGGCGTTGCCGCAGTTTTTCATAAACCGCTAATTCATGCTCATCAACAGCGTCAATTTGTTCTTTTAGTTGGGCTAATTGTGCTTTGATGTCGGCAATCTCATCATAATCTGGTCGCAGATGCAAGGTCGCCATGTACTGCCCAAAGCTGCGTTCTATCAGTTCTCTGGTTTGTTCTAATGTATGGGTTTGCAGTAAGTTCAGCACCATGCCGTAGCTAGGGGTAAACTGGCTGACTAAAGGATCTGGTTTCGATGTGGCTAAATATGCCCCTTCTTTCGATCCTTCAAAGGGAGTTTGGACTGTCACCACATGACCTTGTTTATCCATGCCTCGACGGCCAGCCCGCCCTGCCATTTGCAGAAATTCGGAAGCGTTCAATAAGCGATGTCCGCTATCGGTGCGTTTAGAAAGGGTAGAAATAACGGTTGTCCGGGCAGGCATATTAATACCCGCAGCTAGTGTTTCAGTGGCAAATACTACTTTAATCAGCCCTTGCTGAAACAATTCTTCTACCAACACTTTCCATGCAGGTAAAATGCCGGCGTGGTGGGCAGCAATTCCTCGGTAGAGGGGAGCAATTTGTCCAGAACGCCCGGCTTCGGGGTTGCGACTTAAAAAATCATCAATCTGTCGTCGCAATATTTGCGACTCGTCATTATTTACCAGCCATAAATCACCTACTTCAGCCACCGCTTTATCGCATCCCCGGCGACTGAAGATAAAGTATATTGCTGGCAACATGTCTCGTTGCTGTAGCTGGCTGAGAGTGTAAATAATCCCAGGTGCTTCTGGTCTTCCACCTTTGCCTCTATCCCCTTGTTTTCTTTTCCCCCTATTTGCCAAGCGGGGGTTAATTTTGGTTTTGCTATCATTCAGTAAGGGAAATAACCCTTTGGGATTACAATAATGAAATTCCAAGGGGACTGGGCGAAAATCAGAGTAAATTAGGTCAGTTGGCCCATGAACGCGATTTAGCCAATCGGTGAGTTGATCGCTATTGGCAACTGTGGCTGAAAGTGCTGCTAGTTGAACTTCACGAGGACAATAGATAATTGATTCTTCCCAAACTGTACCTCGTTGGCGATCGTTCATGTAGTGGCATTCATCTAGTATGACCGCTTCAACGTCTACTAAGGAAATACCGATTTGTCCAATAGGTGTGCCATAAAGCATGTTGCGGAAAATTTCCGTGGTCATCACCAAAATTGGCGCATCTCTGTTAATAGAAGCATCTCCAGTTAACAGTCCTACTTGGTCAAAGCCAAATTTCTCTCGAAAGTCACGTAATTTTTGATTCGACAACGCCTTCAGGGGAGTGGTGTAAAACACACGTTTCCCTCGTGATAGGGCGCGATAAATGGCGTATTCGCCTACTAATGTTTTGCCCGAACCTGTGGGCGCACATACGACTACAGAGCGATCGCCATTTAAGGACGCGATCGCATCTTTCTGGAATTGATCCAGATCAAAGGGAAATATCAACCCTAGATCAAGTTCTGGAGACGGCGCGGGATAATTCACTCAATCACATTTGCAACCAGACTGTTTACTATATTAACGGCTATCTTGTCAACTTCGTTAGATGTAAGTTGTAAACGACTGACAACTGACCACTAACAACTGACTATTTTCCCAATTCTTGAGAGCGTTGTGCAGCCACTTTCACAGCTTCAATCAAAGCTGAGCGAAAACCTGAGCGTTCTAGCTGGGCAATTCCAGCAATGGTAGTACCGCCGGGACTGGTAACGCGGTCTTTCAGTTCTGCTGGATGCATTTTGCTTTCTTCTAATAGTTTCGCTGTTCCTAGTACAGTTTGCAAGGCTAGCTGATTGGCGATACCTCTGGGTAAACCTGCTGCTACTCCTCCGTCAGCTAGTGCTTCCGTCATTAAAGCTACGTAAGCAGGGCCACTACCAGATAATCCGGTGACTGCATCCATTAACGCTTCTGAAACTTCTACAACTTCTCCTACCGCCGAAAAAACTTGCTGTGCTATTTGCTGGTGCTTGGCGTGAGTGTATGCACCTAAACATATCGCGGTAATTCCTGCCCCTACTGTTGCTGGTGTATTGGGCATGGCTCTAATTACAGGTAATTGCGGAAACGCAGCTTCTAACTGATTCAAACATACCCCTGCCAAAATAGAAATTACTAAAGGCGAGATTTCTATAGTAATAATATCTGCTAATTCTTGAGCGATCGCACTAAATACTTGCGGTTTTACTGCCAAAAATACAACTTCCGTTGCTTGGGTAAACACCAAGCCATTATCTGTAGTTACGGTAACATCATATTTCTGCTGCAAGAAACCTTGGCGCGCCGATAAGGGTTCGCTAACTATGACTTCTGAAGGCTGATAAATTCCACGCGCAATAAGGCGAGATAATAGCGCTTCTCCCATTACCCCGCCACCAATTAAACCAAATTTAATAGTCATTACTTAATAGTTAGGTATGGGCGAATTTAATCCATCAATATATGGTAGAACACTATATACAGTTAAACTCGCCCGCACAAGAATCAAAAACTTTTGACTCTAAACTATTGACAAATTTAACCTTACTGTGCCATCCGGTTGGTTTCGTTGCCCCAAGCTGGAGTTGCATTAGTTGCAGCGGGACGTGCAGGGCGGGCTGGTGGTTGTGGGACTTCATGAATAACTCCACCTTGAGTACTAACTTGTACACAGCTAGGTGTAAACAAAAAGATGCTTTCGCCAATGCGCTCTTGATGTCCATCTAGTGCGTAAGTTCCACCTGCAACAAAATCTACTGCCCGTTGTGCTTGATCCGGGTCCATGATCGTCAAGTTTAACACTACTGACTTGCGCTCTCTTAAAGCTTGAATTGCTTGAGGCATTTCTTCAAATGTCCGAGGTTCAAGCACTAATACTTCTGAAATTCCGTTACTTGCTCCTGGCATACCAATTACATTCCCCATTGTAGACTTTGATACTGCTGCTGCTACATCATCACTCATTGTAGTCACGGGTTCTCGCCAACGTCGATTTTGGGCGGTGGCTTCTGCTGCTACTGGCTGAGGATTTTCTTGCTGATATAGATTTTGATAATTATCTGTATCTGCATCTGCCTCTTCTTCGTAATACTCGTATTCCACTTGTTCGTTGAGACCTACAAAGTCTCGAAGTTTGGAAAATATATTGTTCATTACTTCGCTCCTGGTAAAAATTACCCTTATTTGGTATGGCTATGAATTAATGTAGCCAGCTTTGATCGCTACAAAAAATGGACAACCTTATGATTTTATCGCTGCTTGTAGCCTCTATCACAGTGATGGTTGATCAACTGGCACTGTTGGCAACGCCTGTAGATTAACCTAGATACAATAATGAGTCAAGATTATATCTTAATGATTGTCCGAAATAAAACTGAGTCTAGCTCCTTTTTTCTTAGTCGTCACGTTTTTTCAAACTAATTTTTGTGTACAATCACGCACCAGTATTATTCAATCAACGTCTGTATGTTATACCTAGCGCTATTGATACCTAACCCAATATACAGGAACTCAGACGCTAAGTGCGATCGCCAAATAATATAGTTCCTAATCTTACCATCGTTGCTCCAGCTTGCACTGCCAGTTGATAATCGCCTGACATCCCCATCGACAACTGCTCCATTTTTAGATGAGACCAATTTTGTTCTTGGATTTCTTTAGCTAACTGGTGAGTACTATTAAAGACACTAAGTATCTCCGCATTACTTAATCCTAACGGTGGTATTGTCATCAAACCTTGAATTTGTAAAAATTTACACTGATTAAGTGCAGGTAAGTCGGCTAATAGTTCTGACACACTCCAACCTGACTTATTGGCATCGGGAAGCATCTTCACTTGCAGACAAATTTGAGGACTAACTCCGACTTCTTGCGCTAATTGATTTAAGCGCTGTGCTAATTTCAAGTTATCTACAGAATGAATCCAAGGAAATAGTTCAATCGCTTTTTTGGCTTTATTGCTTTGCAAATGTCCAATGAAGTGCCAGGTAATATCCGACAAGTCGTGCAATTCGGCTTGTTTCCTGGCAGCTTCTTGGATACGATTTTCGCCGAAATCACGGATTCCGGCGTTATATACAGCTCGAATGACCTCAGTCGGAACTTGCTTACTGACAGCAATCAATCCTACTGAAGGTGGAAGTGAGGCGCGAATTGTGGTAATACGTTCGTTAATCGAACTAGTCATTGGAAGGTGCGTTGGAAAACACTCTGAAGTTGATCGTACTCCTGAGATTGACCACTGCGACGCAAAATCCGCAAGCGATTTTCCAACAGCATCCTTGCCTCTGTACGCCCTATAGGCTGAAATTTAATACCCTTAACATCATTTGCGACCACAAAAAACAAGCGTTGGGCATAAAGTGTAGTGAACAGATCTTGGTTTTCATCAACCATGCAGATCCGATAAAGCAAACCCCAAGTTGGATGATTTATGTAAGTTTCAGAGTTTTCTGGATTCATTTAGTAGTCAAGGTAGGAGTGTGTATCTTTTTGCGGATAAGTACAAACATCCAGACGATAATAACTCTCTTTCGTCAGAATATTTGGGCAGAGTTGTGCGAAACTCAGCAATTTTTGCCGTTGAATAACGGTTATGAAAACCTTAATCTAGTTCCTCATGGACAGATGAAGTTAGCCATAGGGAAGCAGAACAGTACAACAGAGGCGATAGTTCTGGTATTGCCAAGCCTTTGAGGTAGGTTGGATAACTGAACCCGCACAGAGATCGCAGTTTGTTCTTGACGAATCATACTCAGTTGCAATTGCTAAACCAGAAAGTCTTGACCATTTTGCTTGATTTTCCCTGTGGCAACAGGATACACCCCTTTAAACGCCCAAGGGCAAAAGTCAACCCACCCTGTTTTTAGCTGCCGCAGAAGCATCTACATAGCTTCTGTTTGCACTAGCTTCTTTCAATGTTGCCATAATTATTGATTTGTGGCGCAAAATAGCTCAAGAATGGAGCATGGGGAAGAGGAATTGGGGCAGGGTGCGGGGTGCAAGGGGGAGTTTGAAACTACTTCGCACTTATTCGCTCTGCTTAACGATTTTTCCTTCTCTCCCTGCTCCCTGCTCCCTGCCCCCGGTCACTGAGCGAAGCCGAAGTGCTGCTCCCCTGCCTCGGTTGTTGAGCGTAGTCGAAACACTGCCTCCCCTGCTCCTTTTCCTCTTCATTGACAGTTGGAATTGAACATTTTAAGGGCTGCTAGTTGTGCTTGTGCTTTGTGCAGAGATTCATACCATTCTCTTTCTGGATCGCTGTCTGCAACGATTCCGGCTCCTACTTGTCCCCAAACGGTGTTGAGTGGAGAGTGGGTAGATGAGGGGGTTAATAGTAGGGTGCGGATTAAGATATTCAAGTCTAAGTTGCCTCGCCAATCTAAATATCCACAAGAACCGTAGAATAAACTGCGTCGCATGGGTTCTAGTTCTTCGATGATTTCCATGCAGCGAATTTTAGGACATCCTGTGATTGTGCCACCGGGGAACAAGGCACGAATCAAATCAATGGTAGTGCGTTCGGCTTCGCCTTGCTGTAAGCATTTGCATCTTAAAGTACCTTGGATGTTGCTGACAAGGTGCATAACATGGCTATATCGCTCAATTGTCAGCAATTCATCGACATTGACTGTTCCATATTCGCAAACGCGCCCTAAATCGTTGCGTCCTAAATCTACCAGCATGATGTGTTCTGCACGCTCTTTAGTGTTGCTGAGTAGTTCTTGTGCCAATTGATCATCTTGTTCTGGGGTTGCACCACGCGATCGCGTTCCGGCAATTGGTCTAGTTTGCGCTTGCCGATTTTGTAATAATACCAGACGTTCTGGTGAACAACTCATCACTTCTCCCCAAGGCGTTTGCCAATAGCTAGCAAAGGGTGAAGGATTAATTTTTTGTAAAGCTTGATAAATTGACCAGCCAGAAGCCGATGTGGTGGCGGTAAATCTTAAAGAAAGATTCGCCTGAAATATTTCTCCAGCTTGAATATATTTTTTAGCACGATTAACGGCTGCTTCATAATCTAATTGGGATGTCAAGAACTCAGGTGCAAAAGTAAGAGGATTAGGAAAGTTTTCGTCATCTTTTCTTGCTAACTGAGTTTCTAAGCCATCGAGATCACCCATTTCACTAGCTGCTAGCCACAAAGTTTGTTGAGCGTGATCTAAAACAGCAAAAGTATCTGGTTCGTACCAAAAAGCTACGGGAAACGGTAGGTGATCAGATTTTTCATCAGGTAGCTGTTCAATTTCCCAAGCAAGGTCATAGCCTAGCCATCCTAGCCAACCACCTGTAAAGGGCAGAGAAGGGGGAGCAGCACTTCGGCTTCGCTCAGTGACCGGGGGCAGGGAGCAGGAAGCAGGGGGAAAACTCATACTTTGCAGGAGCAAGTTTTCTAGGAAGGGGAAAACTGTTCCTAGTGGTGGTGTCCACATCTGCGGAACTTGATTTACTATCCGAGGAGCGCCTGCACAGATAGAATATCGACTAAGTTGGGGTTGGTTGATTGGCGTGGGGTAGGGACTTTCTAAGAGGGTGGCAATTTTAGATGCATTATTAGAGCGAAACAGAGCCGCGAAAACTTCAGAACCAGTACGATTTTCTAAAGGAAGCGATCGCCAATACCAAGGTTTGGTCATAATTTAGTCAATAGTCAAGAATCATTAGTTACTCTCCCATGCCCCATGCTTCGCTCAATTAAAAATTGAATTGATTCGATTTAATTTTTAATTTTTAATTTTTAATTCCCAAAGCGATGCCCTTTTTCAAAATTGATTTCCTAAAACTACCCGCACTCCCCAAAACAAAGTCAACATTGCAATAGCCAACCAGTCTCGCGCTTTGAGCCGTAGTTCATGCCACTTGACGCGGTGTTCATTCGGACTGGTAAAACCGCGCACCATCATCGCACTAGCCATTTGTTCTGCCCGGAGTAACAAATTTTCTAATAGTCTTTCTGCGACTATCATCCAAACTTTAAACGCTCCTTTTAATCCTAGCTTTTTCCAATTAATTGCCCTTGTCATGACAGAACGCGCTAAGTTTTGTACTTCTTCTAAAACTAGGGGAATAAATCGCAAAGACAAAGTTAAAGTCAAAGTAATTTCAGTTACAGGTATCTTGAACCGTCGTAAAGGCTGCATTAAAGTTTCTATGGCAGTCGTGATTTCTTCTGGTGCGGTTGTGAGTAGATATAGGTTAGTGCTGTAAATAACAGTAAATAAAATTGTACTGAGGCGTACTGCCAAATCTAAAGAACGACGAGTAACTTTGACTGGCCCTTTATGAAATAAGACATAGCTATACTTTTTAGTATTAATGACTTGCTCTGTAGCAACTTTGGTATTATTTGTGTTTAGTTGCTGGAGTAAAACTTGTTCATTAGCTGGCAGACGCGGTTGATAATCTATACCTAGTCCATCGGGACTTACGGCCGCAATAAGTAAGACTAAAACCGAAAGTGTTAATAGCCAACCCATCTGCTGTTGCCACACTCTGCGGGGAATTTTGGCAACTAAGGTAAAAAGAATTAACAACGCTACTAGCAGTATGCGCCATTGGTTATTGGCAAAACTGTAGCTTGTCAAAAAGCTCATCAACCAAAAAATCTTGACTCGTGGATCGAGTTTATGTAACCAAGTTTGCGGTTGTTCTAAGTAAAGTCCAAGTGGAAGCGATCGCAATAAGTCCATATTTGAGTGTTGGGTATGATAAAGCCAGGGCTTTGCATTCACTATTCTACGAACAAAAATATCCCCGACTTTTTCAAAAAATCGGGGATCTGAATCATTACTTATTTAACGCGAGTTGCTCTATTGGCGCTACCAACTTCCATTTCCCGGACTTTCTTACTCCGCCATAGTAAACGAATCGGAGTACCTTTAAACCCTAATTGTTGCCGGAATTGTCTTTCAATATAGCGGCGGTAGTTGTCGTTGAAGCGTTTGGCTTCGTTGACAAATAAGGCGATCGTTGGTGGTTGCGTAGTTACTTGCGTACCATAATAAATCTTACCTTGACGACCTCCGCGTGAGGCTGGGGGCGAATGCCAACTCACAGCATCTTCTAGTACTTCGTTAATGACTGATGTACTGACACGGCGTTTATGCGCCTCGGCTGCTATGTTCACAAGTTCTAAAATCTTTTCTACCCGTTGTCCTGTTAAGGCACTCACAAAGATTGTTTCTGCCCAGTCAGTAAAATCTAGCCGGGATTGCATGGTTTTTTCATAATCGTAGATGGTGTAAGAGTCTTTTTCAACTGCATCCCATTTATTCACGACGATGATACAAGCTCGACCTTCTTCGATAATTCGCCCGGCTAATTTTTGGTCTTGATC
The DNA here is from genome assembly GCA_038259655.1 of Chroococcales cyanobacterium. GTDB lineage: Bacteria > Cyanobacteriota > Cyanobacteriia > Cyanobacteriales > Nostocaceae > Halotia. The sequence continues at coordinate 106 of JBBSOP010000179.1, read as the reverse complement.
GGTGACTCCATCCAGGGCATCTATAATCAATAAAACCACATCGGCACGACGAATTGCTTTGAAAGCGCGGTTAATGCTAAAAAATTCTGTGCCGTATTCTATGTGT